>NZ_JAIUHI010000018.1:0-116965 GCF_020165035.1 Mesorhizobium sp. CA6
GCGGCGTCGCGAAGACCCTGGAATCCATTCCGTGACCTTAGTCAAAAGTGCAGCGGAGCAGAATTCTGCACCGCGGCGGCGCTCGGACGTTACGGAATTGGATCCTCGGGTCTGCGCGCGTCGTTACGCTCCTTGCTCCGCCCGTGGATGACGAGGCAGGGCCGTTTCGGCGAGTCTCCAAGGCATGCCGCTTGCAACGCAAAGGCAGCCGGCCGTTCAAAATCCGTGTGCTGGGGAACTGGCAGATATCGTTATTGTGACCGCAAAGCCGTTTGCGACCTGCGGCAATTCCAGCTAAGAGGCCGCCATTCACGCTAGCTGGGATCGATACCGATGACGGACATCGCCGCCAACGCCGAAATGCAGGCCGCGCTGCTCTCTCGCGCGCTGCCTTATATGCAGCGCTACGAGAACAAGACGGTGGTGGTGAAATATGGCGGGCATGCCATGGGCGATACGGAGCTCGGCAAGGCGTTCGCCCGCGACATCGCGCTGTTGAAACAATCCGGCGTCAATCCGATCGTCGTGCATGGCGGTGGGCCGCAGATCGGCGCGATGCTCACCAAGATGGGCATCGAATCCAAGTTCGAGGGCGGCCTGCGCGTCACCGACCAGAAGACGGTCGAGATCGTCGAGATGGTGCTGGCGGGCTCGATCAACAAGGAGATCGTGGCGCTGATCAACGCCGAGGGCGAGTGGGCGATCGGGCTCTGCGGCAAGGACGGCAACATGGTGTTCGCCGAAAAGGCGCGCAAGACCATGGTCGATCCGGATTCCAACATCGAGCGGGTGCTCGATCTCGGCTTCGTCGGCGAGCCGGTCGAGGTCGACCGCACGCTGCTCGACCTTCTGGCGCGCTCGGAAATGATCCCGGTGCTGGCACCGGTGGCGCCCGGCCGCGACGGCCACACCTACAACATCAATGCCGACACCTTTGCCGGCGCCATCGCCGGCGCCTGCCGCGCCTCGCGCCTGCTCTTCCTCACCGACGTGCCGGGCGTCCTCGACAAGAACAAGAAGCTGATCGACGAGCTGACCGTCGCCGAGGCCAGGGCGCTGATCAAGGACGGCACGGTGTCGGGCGGCATGATCCCGAAGGTCGAGACTTGCATCGAGGCGATCGAGCGCGGCGTCGAAGGCGTCGTCATCCTCAACGGCAAGACGCCGCATTCGGTGCTGCTGGAGCTGTTTACCGAGCACGGCGCCGGCACGCTGATCGTTCCGTAAGGAAGGCAAGTTCACCATTTCCATGCAATGGTGAGCCGCCATGTCAGCCGGCTAACTTTCTTGTCGCCGGCGCGCCTCGATCTTCAATGACCGGCGCGACGGACTTGCGTGGCTGACGCCCGACGATCATCGATTCCTCCTCGGCGTCCTGCGGCGCGCCCCAGAATTCGGCTAATGTCGGCCCATCCGTGATGCGGCCGTCGCGGACCAGAAATCCCCAGACCTCGCGGAACCAGACGCGGCGGCCCATCTTCGTGTACCAGCGCATCGAATGGCGCTGCTCGGGATCGGGGTGGAACAGGATGCGCGCCAGCGCCTTCGGCCGCGACTGCACCGCCACCTCGATCAGCTTGACGGCGAAGAACAGCATCCAGGGTTTCAGCCTGGTCATGTGCAGAACCTGGTGCTTGTAATCCCACAGGCGCACATCCTGCTGGATCACCTTGCGGTCCTTGGCGATGCGGAAGAACGGCGTCCAGCGATGCGGCGTGACATAGAGCGCCTGGATCTGGTCGGGGTCATAGGCGATGAGCTGGCGGAAGCCGCGCCAGAGATCGCGCAAGGTCTCGTCCTCGAAGCCGGCAACCCAGGTCGCCATCGACAGGATGCCGTGCCGCCTGAGCAGCCGGATCGCCTCGCGGTCGGACTTCGTGCTGCCGCCCTTGCGGATCAGCGACAGCGTCTGCTCGTCGGTGTTCTCCATGCCGAGCAGCCAGCGGATGACGCCGGCCCTGCGATAAAGATGCAGGATATCGGCATCGCGCACGATATCGTCGGCGCGGGTCGAGCCGACGATCAGCACCGGCACGTTCTCGGCGATCATGGCGTCGAGAAAGGCGCGCCAGGCCTTTTTCGAGGAAGTCGGGTTCTCGTCGGCCAGATTGATCAGCTCGACGCCGTGCTCGCGATGCAGCCAGGCAATCTCTCTGGCGAATTTGACCGGGTCGCGATGGCGCCAGCGGGTCCAGAAACCGCGCTGGCCGCAATAGTTGCACAGATGCGGGCAGCCGCGCGAGAACTGCATGACCACGGCCCGCTTGCCGCCCCAATAGGAGTAGCGGCGGTGATCGATCAGCTCCCAGCCGACTCGCCAGGCATCGAGGTCGGCTATGGTCATCGCCGCCTGCGTCGCGACAGGACGGCCGAAATCGTCGCGATAGGCGATGCCGGCGACGCTCGCCACCGGCTGGCGCATCTCGATTGCCTCGACCAGCGCCGTCGCGGTCGCCTCGCCTTCGCCCCGCACGATGAAATCGAAGACGTCGCTCGCGGCGAGAATGTCGCGCCAGTGATAGGTCGGGAAGACGCCGCCATAGATGACAACGACGCCCGGCGCGCGGGCCTTGATCATTTCGGCGATCTTCAAGGCGGTCGGATGCGCCGAGGTCGAGCCGGAATGGCCGATCAGCACGAAATCCGGATCGCCGCGCAGCGCCTCGTCCACCACCGCCGCAAGTGGCATCGGACCGAACTCGGCGTCGACCAGGCGCACCTGATGGCCGGAATCGATCAGCGGCCCGCCGATGGCCAAAAGACCGAGCGGCGGCAGGTGGTCGTCGGGCACACGGCTGCCGATGGCGGTGTGCGGCGGATTGATAAGCACGATGTTCAAGGCGGACCTCCATGTTGGTCCGCTTGTGTTAATGACAGATGCCGGAGCCGCCTTGGCGCGGTTCAGCAGTTTCCACGCAGCTTTTCGCCAGATTTGACCGGATCAGCGCCGCAGATGGCTGAGCGGCACGTGGCCGGGTCCCTTGATGTTCTGCAGCACCAGTTGCGTATGGACGTCGCGCACGCCGGGCAGACGCATTAGTCGGTGCATGACGAAGGCGTTCAAATCGTCCACCGACGGCACCAAGACATGCAGCAGGAAATCGTAATCGCCTGTCATGGTCCAGCAGGACGAGACCTCGTCCATGCGCTGCACGGCGGCGATGAAGCTTTCGGGCGAGCCGTCGCTGTGGCTGACCAGCCGCACCTGGATGAACACCTCGACGGTCAAGCCCACGGCGCGGCGGCTGAGCACCGCGGCAAAGCCCTTGATGATACCGGCTTCCTGCAGGGCCTCGAAGCGGCGCGCGCAAGGCGTGGTCGACAGGCCGATCTCTTGCGCCAGCTCCGAGACGGGCTTGCGGCCATCGCGCTGCAGGATGTCGAGCATCCTTATCTCGAAATCGTCAAATTGAGGCATTTTTTCTCAGACTTGCGTTGAACTGAGCGTTTTTACCCCCAAAACAGCTAGTGTGCCATAAACAAAGCTGATTTGCCTCAGCGGTCGCTTCTAAACTCCCCTTCACGATCCGCCGATCACGATCTTGAGGAGGATATGATGACGATCAGCGTTGCCGATTATGCCGCCGAATGCGCGGCGCAAGGTCTGCGGGGCGACTATTCGGTCTGCCGCAGCGATTTCACCGTGGCGCAGGGCTACGGCTACTCCGCCGAGGAACAGGCGGTGTGGCGCACGCTTTGCGATCGCCAGACGAAGCTGACGCGTAAGCTCGCGCACCGCTCGTATCTGGACGGCGTCGCCGCGCTCGGCCTGCTCGACAGGATTCCGGATTTCGATGCCGTCAGCGAAAAGCTTGCCAAGCTGACGGGTTGGGAGATCGTTGCGGTGCCCGGCCTCATTCCGGCCGGCCCCTTCTTCGATCATCTCGCCAATCGGCGCTTCCCGGTGACCAATTGGCTGCGGACCAAGAAAGAGCTCGACTACATCGTCGAGCCGGACATGTTCCACGATTTCTTCGGCCATGTGCCGATCCTGACCCAGCCGGTGTTCGCCGATTTCATGCAGATGTATGGCCGGAAGGCGGAAGATCTGATCGCGCTCGGCGGCGACGAGATGATCACAAGGCTCTACTGGTACAGCGCCGAATACGGCCTCATCCAGGAAGCCGGCCAGCCGTTGAAAGCTTTCGGCGCCGGGCTGATGTCGTCCTTCACCGAGCTGCAATTCGCGGTCGAGAGCAAGGACGCGCACCATGTGCCGTTCGACCTCGAGACGGTGATGCGCACCGGCTATGAGATCGACAAGTTCCAGCGCGCCTATTTCGTGCTGCCGTCCTTCGATGCGCTGCGCGATGCTTTCGCCCATGGCGACCTCGCCGGCATCGTGGCGCGGTTCAAGGGCCAGCCGGCGCTCGACCCGTCAACAATCTGAGGTCGGTTTTCGCCCAACCGACATTCAGCGCGGTTCAGCTGCCGACAGGCGGCTGGGCCGCTTTGTGCTTTTTGCAATTAGTTCCCCAGCACAGGGATTTTGACCGGTTGGCTATGTTTGCGTTGGCAGATGCCATGCCTTGGCGGTTAGCCGAAACGCCCACCCAGTCGTCATCCACGGGCGGAGCAAGGAGCGAAGCGACGCGCGCGACCCGAGGATCCAGTCCGTGTCGCATGAGCGCTGCCGCGGTGCAGAATTCTGCTCAGCTGCACTCTTTGATCAGAGCCACGGAATGTATTCCAGGGTCTCCGCGACGCCGCTTCGCGGCTGCTCCGCCCTGGAATGACGAGGTTGGAAGGCTTCCGCCAATCGCCAACGTCACCGAAAGAAACGGTGAAAATCGTGCCCGTCGACAAACGGCAATTTTTCAAAATCCTGCGCTGATCCTCTGGCTATGCCTTGTCAGGCTCGGCCTTGATCCTGGCCAACTGCTCGCTCTGCAGGGCGTGTGCCGCATTGATGAATGCGCAGCACGGTCGAGATCAGACGGCGATCACCTTGCCCAGATGCTCGCCGAGGCGGCAGGCGAGCGCGGTGATGGTCGTCGTCGGATTGCACTGGCCCGACGTGCAGAACACCGACGAGCCGCCGACATAGAGATTGTCCATGCCGTGCACCTTGCAATTGGCGTCGACGACGCTCTTCAAGACGTCGGTTCCCATGCGGGTGCCGCCCATATGGTGGTGGCCGGCCGTTTCCTCATTGGTCGGGTAATCGCCGCCATTGCTGATCCAGTCGTCGATGCGGACGCGGCCGAGATTCTTCTGCGCCATAGTCGTGCCGAAAAGCTTCAGGCCTTCGAGCAGCGTGCGGCGCTCGAGCGGCGATTTCTTCCAGTGCAGTTCGATACGCGGCACGCCGGCGTGGTCGACATCGGACTTCGACAGCGCGATCTGGTTGGAGGCAAGCGGCGCCTGTTCCCAGGCGACGTAGAGCTGGGCGGCGCAGTGCAGCCTCTGGTCCAGCTGGGAAGACATCCATTCCGCCATATTGGGCGCCGTGCAGGCGAGATCGGCGATCAATTTCTTGACATTCGGATAGGGGCTCTCGATCAGGCGGATACCGAAATTCATGATCTGCAGCCGCTCCATCGCGGCAAGCGTCGGCGAGAAGAAGGCTTCTTTCGAGGCGTCGACCTCGAACTCCGAGTAATTGGCGAGGATGGCATTGCCGCCCTGGAAGGTCGGATGCTCCATCCAGTAGCGGCCGAGCGCCGCCGCATTCGGCACCACGCCGCCATTCGAGCGCTCATTCGACCACAACAGCAGCCGCGAGTTCTCCAGCCCGCCGGTGCAGGTGACGAAATAGTCCGCCGCGAAGGTGCCGGCATCCTGGCCGTTCGACCAGAGCTTCGCGCCGGTGACGCGCTTGCCGTCGCCGGTGAGCTCGGTCGCGTAGGTATTGAGCACGACGGCGATGTTCCTGCTCTTGTCGAGCTCGTCGGCGAACTTCTCGCCGAAGCGAACCGCCGGGCTCTTGATCAATTGAACCCAGCGGATGTCGTCCGAAACCGGGACGTCGGGACGGAAATCGGGCAGCTCGAGGATATTGTGAACTTCGCCAAGATAGGGCTCGATGTCGGCGCGGCCGATCGGCCAGCCGGTGTCCGGCGCCCAGGCCTTGGGCTCGAAGTCCTGTTTGTCGAGCACGCGGCACCAGCCGGCCCAGTGATTGGACGAGCCGCCCATGAAGCGCAGCCTGGTGATGTCGAGGTCGAAATAGAAATCGCCGACCGTCTTGCCGCGGTAGAAATCCTGCGAATCGTCGCTGAACTCGCGCGAACCCGCCTCCAGCACGACCACCGGGATGCCGGCTGCGCCGAGCTTCCTGGCGATCGTCGTGCCGGCCGGGCCGGAGCCGAGAATGCAGGCCTTGGGTCTGAAGCCGGCCTGCTTGTAGGCCTCGTAGCTGTCGAAGATCATGTGAGGTCGCTTCGCCGCAGGATCCAGCCATTGATCTCGACGATCTCATCGGCATCGACCACGGGTTGCTGGCTGCGAAACAGCGACAGGGCAGGAAGCGCGATCAGCGCCTGCACGATCGCGCGGCGCGACATTTTTCTCATGAACCTGCTCATGACACGTCTCTCGACAGGGGCCTCGATCCACGCATGCCGTTCCTCAACGGCACATATGCCGCCTGGGAGCCCAATTCCGTGCCAGACCCAGGTGAAAACGGCGTTACACCAGGAAGTTTAGCGCGGTTGAATATGGACATGGTTAGGGCATTCCTAACGCCTGCGGCGAGGCTTCATGCCGCCTCGGGCAATTCGCGGTCGAGGATCGAAAGATTGCGGCCGCGGCTCTTGGCTTCGTAAAGCCTGCGGTCGGCGGCGCGCATCAAATCGGATACGGTCGCGCTCTCGCCGCAGCAGATGCCGCCGATCGAAACCGTGAGCGGCACGGTCCGCTCGTCGATCGGGCGGAAACGGATCAGCTCGACCTCGCGGCGGATGCGTTCGGCGATATGCTTGGCTTCCGGTTCGCTGGCGCCAACCAGGAAAGCCGCGAATTCCTCGCCGCCTATGCGGCCGAGCAGGTCGCCGCTGCGAATGCCGCGTTCGATGGCGCCGGCGATCAAAAGCAGCGCTTCGTCTCCGGTCAGATGACCGTAACTGTCATTGATCCTCTTGAAGTGATCTGCGTCGATGATGAGCAGCGCGCCGCGATCGCTCTTGCGCCGCGAACCGTCGAGCGCGGCGAAAAAGGTCTCGCGGTTGAGCATGCCGGTCATGTCGTCCCGGCTTGCCTTTTCCGACAGGCGCCTGTGCGCCGCCGCGAGCTGCGCGTGGGCCCGGGCAAGCTCGCGATGAGCATTCTGCAACCGATCGCTCTGCCAGAAGCTGCTGGCGCTGGCGGCCCAGGCGAGGACGAGCGGACAAACCGTCGACGCCAGCCAGACCGTGCGGCTCATCGGAAAGCCCATCGCCGGCATCACAATCAGCGTCAACAACAGCGAGGCAGCGACCGAAGCGAACGCCACGGCAGCGGCCCTCAAAATTATGCGACTCATCACTTGCTCCCAAGGGTCAGCTTGTGTGCCAGCAAGCGTTAAAGGCGACCTTTCCAGGACTTTTAAAATTTGAAGCGAGGCGCCATTTTCACATTTCGTGACGCGCATAAGTTGTGGATAAATCCAGCGTCGGCATGCCATAAGAAACCCATGACAACGACACCCGATCCCGCCCGCTTCGCCCATGTCACGGACTGGGTGTTCGACCTCGACAACACGCTCTATCCGCATCACTCGAACCTGTTCGCGCAGATCGACGTGAAGATGACCGCCTATGTCGGCGAGCTGCTGACGCTTTCGCGCGACGACGCGCGCAAGCTGCAGAAGGAGCTCTACCTGGAATACGGCACGACGCTGAACGGGCTGATGAAGCGGCACGGCATCGATCCCGACGATTTCCTCGAGAAGGTGCACGACATCGACTATTCGCGGCTGGTGCCGGATCCGGTGCTGGGCGCAGCGATCCGCCAGCTTCCCGGGCGCAAGTTCATCTTCACCAATGGCGACCGCAGGCACGCCGAACGCACCGCGCGCCAGCTCGGCATACTGGAACATTTCGACGCCATCTTCGACATCGTCGCGGCGGGGCTGAGCCCCAAGCCGGAGCGCCAGACCTATGAGCGTTTTGCCGAATTGCACTCGGTGACCGGGCACAATGCGGTGATGTTCGAGGATCTGGCGCGCAATCTGGCCGTGCCGAAAACGCTCGGCATGACGACCGTGCTGGTGGTGCCGCGCAATTTCGAGCCGACCTTCTCGGAGATCTGGGAACGCGACCCCGCAAACGAGGACGACGTCGATTTCGTCACCGACGACCTCGCCGGTTTCCTGACCGCGATCGTCGACGTCGTAGCCTAACGATGTTTGCATAGGCATGCCTTGGCGATTGGCCGAAACGCCCATCGCGATCGTCATCCACGGGCGGAGCAAGGAGCGAAGCGACGCGCGCAGACCCGAGGATCCATTCCGTGACGTATGAGCGCTGCCGCAGAATTCTGCTCCGCTGCACTCTTTCATCAGGGTCACGGAATGGATTCCAGGGTCTCCGCGACGCCGCTTCGCGGCTGCTCCGCCCTGGAATGACGAGGTTCGGGCGACTTCAGCCAATCGCCGGCGTTTGCGCTGATTTCGGAAATGGGCGGTGAATATCTGGCCTAGGCCTGCGACCTTGTATCGAAGACCTAGGGCCGTCTCACGGAAACGGCGAAACGCAATTCCGGGCGGAAGACCGCTGCGCACTTTCCTGGAATTGCTCTAATCGAAATCCGGAATCGTGCCGGGCGGCAGTCCCAGCCGGCCGTTCAGCTCCTTCAAAAACCGGCACAGGTCCGGATTGCCTGCTGCTCTCGTACTGTTGCCATTGCCGTCCGACGCATAGCCGTTGCCATGGCCATTGCCGCAATTGGTGTTGCCGTTGAAGCTGCCGCCATTGAAGTTGCCGCTGAAACTTCCGGCATTGCCGTTGCCGTTGAAATTGCCGCTGTTGCCATTGCCGTTGAAGTTGCCGGAATTTCCGTTGCCGTTGAAATTTCCGGTATTGCCAAGACCGTTGGCGACACCGGCCCCGATTGGAAGCTCGGCAATCCTGACCAGGGTCGAGGCGTCGGCGGCCAGGAACGCGGCAAGCAGCGAGCCGACCGCGAGGCCGTTTCCGTCAGCGAGCCTTGCGGCCACCCGGCGCCTGCGAGGCCGGGTGGATGAGCTGAAGCCGGTCATCAGCGGTTTCCCCGGCCGTTGGAGTTGCCGTTGAAGGCGCCGACGTTGCCGTTTCCGTTGAAGTTGCCGCCGTTGAAGTTGCCATTGCCTGCACCGATGTTGCTGTTGCCGTTATATTGGCCGGTGTTGGAGTTGCCGTTGAAGGCGCCAATGTTGCCGTTGCCGCTTGTCGACGAGGTGTTGTTGTTGCCGTTGAAAGCGCCGACATTGCCGGTGCCGCTGTTGAAGGCGCCGACATTGCCCGTACCGCTGTTCTTGTAGCCGACATTGCCGCCGAAATTGCCGAGCGGGTTCATGCCCCTGACGTTCGCGCCGATGGATTGGCCGTATTTGCCGACCGCTCCCTGGACGGCCGACATGCCGAAGGCCTGGCTGCCCGTCGCGGTGTCAGCCTTCGCCGCGGTTGCGCTCAACAACCCCAGGCATAGCGCCAGTATGATGTAGCGTTTCATCTGCGAGCTCCTTCCATGGCTTAGCTTTTGAAATTGGGATCTGTTGCAAAAAGGATTGGGCGAAAAGGACTGGGACCGCCGGCGACATGTCGCGGTAGCCTTGCGCGGGGGACGGGCGCTTGGCTCGACGGTCCCAGAACCGTCAGCGTCTTTCCAAGCTGAAGCTTGGCGACGCCGGCGGTTGGGCGGGACTAGTGGTTCCCGTTGCCGTTTCCGTTGCCGTTGCCGACACCGGCGTTGCCGTTGCCGTTGGCGCTTCCGTTTCCGATACCCCAGTTCCCGTTGCCGTTCAGGTTGCCGTTGCCGAGGCCGAAATTGCCGTTGCCGTTGCCGTTGCCGTTGGCGGCGCCGGCATTGAGGTTGCCGTTATAGTTGCCGTTGAAGGCGCCCATATTGGCGTTCCCGTTCCCATTGCCGTTGCCGAAGCCGAAATTGCCATTGCCGTTGAAGTTGCCGTTGAAGGCGCCGGTGTTGGCGTTGCCGTTGCCATTGCCGTTGCCGACGCCGACATTGCCGTTGCCGTTGCCGTTGCCGCTACCGACCGAAAATGCGGATGCCGAACCGGTCAGAGCCGACAGCACGGCCGCGGCCAGGATGATCTTTCTCATGACGTTCTCCTTGGTTGGTGTTGAGCTTCCCGGCCAGTTCAAGGTGACCGGGAGGACGCTCTAAGGATGCACGCGGAAATAGCGCCCATGAATTCGGGCTGATCGGCAGGTGCGGCCGGTTTTTCTGCTGACCCCCGTGTCAGGAAAAGTTGAAGCAATCGGGAAAAAACTGACAGGCATAAAGGCGTATGCCGGGTGTATATTGCGCGCAGCATCAACCCTTGTGCCTCTTCTCGCGGGCGCGGCGTTGACGGTGGAGGGTGGCATCGACACCGGCAAAGGTGAAAGCTCGGGAAAGCGCCGTGGTCTGGCGCGGCATCTGGTTGCCGTGCAGGAAGAGCAGCGCCTGCGCCTGTCGCGCGAGCTGCATGACGATCTTGGCCAGCTGCTCGCCAGCGTCGCGCTCGAATTGCACATCGTTCGCGCCGGCTCGCCGGAGATGGACGTCCGCCTGGAGCGCGCCGCGATGCTTATCGACCAGCTGAGCGCCAGGGTGCATGACGCCGCCTGGAGCCTGCGACCCGCGGACCTCGATCACCAAGGCCTCAGAGCTTCGGTCGAGGACCTAGCCACCGTGCTTTGCGGTCAACTTGGCATTGCATGCGAGATGGATCTTGAAGCCCTGTCGAGCCCGCCGCCTGCCGAGATCGCGCTCACTTTGTACCGCATTGCGCAGGAAGCGCTCACCAATATCGGCAAGCATGCCGCGCCGGGCCGCGTAAGCGTCACGGCGCACATCCAGGACGATCGGATACGCCTGACGATCGAGGATGACGGCCGCGGCTTCGACGCCAGCGCCGAACCCGGTCCGGGCCATTTGGGCCTTGCCGGCATGAGGGAGCGGCTGGCGCTGGTCGGTGGCAAATTGTCGGTTGAAACCGCCAGGGGCAAGGGGACCACCATTTACGCCGATGTGCCTCTGGCCGGCTGATCGACGGTCCGGCCGACAAGACGCGAACAAGTCTGAAACGGCATCTTCTGCGTCAGGTGGGGTTACGTGAAGCGCTGCACATCCCGGACATTAGCGGTGGCTTACAGTCCGGCTTCATTGGGTTAGGCGGGGGATGGCTTACCCGTTGCGGCCGTTCAGGCCGCCAGAACAGACGGGCGTCCCGCGCCAGGCGGGCCAGTTGCCTAGACCATCAAGGACAAGAGGACCCTTTCCGCGTGACAGGGCCTTTGGCAGACTGATGGAGGTTAAGGTGTGCTGCAGGCGCATATTCGTGGTCGATGACCATCCGATCATCCTGTCGGGTGTCGGCGCGATGATCGACAGCCAGGACGATCTGGCGATCGTCGGACTGGCCGGAAATGCCGAGGATGCTCTTGAAGGGATCGGCAAGACGCTACCCGATGTGGCCGTGGTCGACATATCGCTTCCCGGCGTCAACGGGGTCACGCTGATCGAACGGCTTGGCGAACGCTTTCCCGAGGTCAGCTGCATAGCGCTGACGGCGCATGAGGACCCAGGGTGCCTGCGCCAGGTGCTTGCGGCCGGCGGCCGGGGCTTCGTGGTCAAGCGGTCGACGGCGACGGACCTGCTGCAGGCCATCCGCTGCGTGTTGGCCGGCGACAACTATGTCGATCCGGCGCTCGCCGCGCGTATATTGAGCCCGCGCGGCACCACCCAGGGCGATCCCGGCAATCTCAGCGAACGGGAACGGTCGGTCATCCAGCTGGTGGCGCTCGGCTACAGCAACAAGGAAATCTCATCCAGGCTCAATCTCAGCATAAAGACGATCGAGACCTACCGCACCAGGGCAACCGAGAAGCTCGCGCTGCACTCACGGGCGGCCATCGTGCGTTTCGCGCACTCGAATGGCTGGCTGGTCGAGCTGCCGGCGTAGGCAGACCGGGCAGGTTTGTCTTCCCGCCCTTAAAGCTTGTAGAAGCGGCGGATGATCTCCCAGGCCTCTTCGGCCGTGTCGACGAAATCGATGATGTCCTGGTCGCCGGGCGAGATCGTGCCCTGCTCGGCGAGGAAATCGAGATCGATCGCCCTTTGCCAGAACGCCTTGCCGAACAGGATGACCGGGACGCGCTCCATGCGTCCCGTCTGGATGAGCGTCAGCGTCTCGAAGAACTCGTCCATCGTGCCGAAGCCGCCCGGAAACACCGCGACCGCCTTGGCGCGCATGACGAAATGCATCTTGCGGACGGCGAAATAGTGGAAGTTGAAGCACAGCTCCGGCGTGACATAGGCGTTGGGCGCCTGCTCGTGCGGCAGCACGATGTTCAAGCCGATCGACGGCGCGCCGACATCGTCGGCGCCGCGGTTGCCGGCTTCCATGACGCCGGGCCCGCCGCCGGTGACGACGACATATTCACGATAATAGGAGGTGGCCGACTGCTGCGAGCACAGACGCGCGAATCTGCGCGCTTCTTCGTAATATTTGCTGTTCGCCTCGAGGTTCTTCTTCTGCGTCTCGTTCTTGGCCGCCCAGGCCTCGCCGCCTGGTTCCGGCAGGCGGGCGCCGCCGAACAGGATGACGGTCGAATGAATGCCGCGTTCGGCCAGGATCATTTCCGGCTTCAGGAGCTCGAGCTGCAGCCGCACGGCACGCAATTCGCGGCGCGTCATGAACTCGGGATCGTTCCAGGCCAGCCGGTAGGTCTCGGCACGCGTCTGCGGGGTATCCGGCACGCCTTTCGAGCGCTCCAGATCCTCGTCCGAATGCGGCAGCGGCGTCCACCCTGCCTTTTCCATGGGAGTCATCGAATCCACCCGTCCAATTCCTTCACTTGCGCCGTCCCGTGCCGCAGGCGCGATTGACCCCCATTGAGCCTTAACATAGGGTCCGCGCGACTTTTAAACAGGTTAAGGCGTGGCCCCTTAACAGCTTGGTAATGGAGCGAAATCATGTCGAAGCCCGATCTGGCGAGCCTCGAAAGAACCATCGAGAAGGCCTTCGAGGAGCGCGACGCGATTTCGACCGCGACGCGAGGCGAGACGCGCGATGCCATCCAGTCGGCGCTCGACCTGCTCGACCGCGGCGTCGCCCGCGTCGCCGAACGGCAGGACGACGGCAAGTGGCACGTCAACCAGTGGCTGAAGAAGGCGGTGCTGCTCTCCTTCCGGCTGAACCCGATGGAGATCATCAAGGGTGGTCCCGGCCAGGCCGTGTGGTGGGACAAGGTGCCGTCCAAGTTCGACGGCTGGAGCGCCGTCGACTTCGAGAAGGCAGGCTTCCGCGCCGTGCCGTCCTCGATCGTGCGCCGGTCGGCCTATGTCGCGCCGGGCGCCGTGCTGATGCCGTCCTTCGTCAATGTCGGGGCCTATGTCGACACCGGCACGATGGTCGACACCTGGGCTTCGGTCGGCTCCTGCGCCCAGATCGGCAAGAACGTGCATCTTTCCGGCGGCGTCGGCATCGGCGGCGTGCTGGAGCCGATGCAGGCCGGCCCGACCATCATCGAGGACAATTGCTTTATCGGCGCGCGCTCCGAAGTGGTCGAAGGCTGCATCGTTCGCGAAGGCTCGGTGCTCGGCATGGGCGTGTTCATCGGCCAGTCGACCAAGATCGTCGACCGTGCCACCGGCGAGGTCTTTTACGGCGAGGTGCCGCCGAACTCGGTCGTCGTCGCCGGATCGCTGCCCGGAAAGCCGCTACCCAATGGCGAGCCGGGCCCGAGCCTCTACTGCGCCGTCATCGTCAAGCGCGTCGACGCCAAGACCCGCTCGAAGACCTCGATCAACGAATTGCTGCGCGATTGATCCTCCACGACGGAGCGGACGCCATTGGCTGAACGATCGCAATTCCTCTGGCTGTTCTTCAGCCTTTCGGGGCGGCTGAGCCCGGTCGCCTACGCGCTGGCCGGGATTTTGCTGGTCCTTGTCCAGTTTTTCCCGTTCTACCAGTTCGCGCGGGTGGAGCTGAACACGACCGCCAGCCAGAACTGGGCCATGATATGCTGGGGCGTGCTGCTGATCTCGGCCTGGGCCACCTTCGCGGTGACGGCGAAGCGCTTTCATGATTTCGGCAAGCCGACCTATTTTGCACTGATCTCGCTCATCATCGGTCCTATCCTGCTCATCATCCTTTCCTGTTTCCGCAGCGATCCCGGACCGAACCGCTACGGCAGGCGCACCAACGCGCCGGGCGATAGCTGAAGTCGCATGCGCTATCGAACGCTCGACCCGGCGCGGATCATCGAGACTGCCCAGAGGCTCGAGGAGCGCGTTGCGGAGCGTTTCCCGGAAAGGGGCCTGCGCGCCGTTGCCGCCGAACTGGTGTCGCTGTCGCGCGACCTCGCCAAGGCCGCCAAGGAACTGGAAGCGCCGATCTGGTGGCTGCGCGGCGTTATCGTCGCGGCCTTCGTCGCCGGCGTGGCGATGTTCCTGTTCGTCGGCACCATCCTGCCGCTCGACCGCATTTCGGGCGCCGACGATGCCGTGCAGTCGATGCAAGGCATCGAGGCGACGATCAACACGGTCATCCTCGCCGCGTTGGGGCTGCTGGCGCTGATCCGCACCGAGGAGCGGATCAAGCGCAAGAAGGTTTTCCGGCAGCTGCACGGGCTGCGCTCGCTGATCCATGTCATCGACATGCATCAATTGACCAAGGATCCGGCGACCTTGTCGGCCGATTTCAAGCCAACCTCGCACTCGCCCGCCCGCATCACCGATGCGGCCGACCTGGCGCGCTATCTCGACTATTGCTCCGAAATGCTGTCGATCGCCGGCAAGGTCGCGGCGCTGTTCGCGCAATCGGTCAATGACGATGTCGTCGTCAATGCCGTCAACGATATCGAGAATCTGAGCTCCAACCTGTCGCGCAAGATCTGGCAGAAGATCACGCTGATCGAGGACCGCCGCCGACCGCTTCCGGCCCGAGCCCGGGCGGACCGCGCTTTTCCGCTTCCGCCTGACGCACCAGCGTCGTGACGCGTTCGTTGACCGGCGTCGGTATGCCCGTTTGCCTGGCCAGGCGAATGACAGCGCCCTGCAATTCGTCGATCTCGGTCGGGCGGCCGCGTTTCAGGTCGTCCCACATCGACGAGCGCGCCTGAGGGTCGATCGCAAGCATGCGACGCGCCAGAAGCCCGAACAGCCAGTCGGGCAGCCGCAGCACTTTCGGCAGCAGCGACGGCGGCAGGCCGGTGATGCGCGCAGGTGCTATGCCCGCCGCCCACATCGCGGCGAGCGCTTCATCGATCTGGCCGGCCAGGATGACGCGCCAGCTTCGGTCGGCCAATTGCTTCGCCAGCGGCAGGTCGGAAAGCGCGACGAGGGCATTGTTGAGGTTCATCAGCAATTTGCCCCACTGCACCGCCTTCATGTCGGCGCGCGCTTCGACGGCAAGCCCATCGACGTCGAGCAGATCGACAAGGCCGTCGACGCCGTGGTCGATCATCACCTCGCCCTGGCTGGCGCGATGCGCACGCAATGGCGCCTCGCCATCGGGCGACAGGACGACGTTGAACATCACCATGCCGGTCAGCACCCGCCGTCCAGGAAGCGCGGCGCGCAGCCTGTCCGCGTTGTCGACGCCGTTCTGCAGGCTGACCACCACGGCATCAGCGCGTCCGTGGGCGGCGACCAGCCCGGCCATCTCCTCGGTTGCGCCGCTCTTCACCGTCACCAGGATGACATCCGCATCGGGGAGCGCTGCTGCCGGATCGTCGGAGGCCGAAATCGCTTGCGCTTCGATGCGGCATTCACGGCCATCAAGATCGCTGACGCGCAGCCCGCTTTCGCGCATGGCCGCGACGACACGGCCGCGGCCGAGGAAGACGACCTTGCGTCCAGCGAGCGCCAGGCAGCCGCCGACATAGCAGCCGATGCTGCCGGCGCCGGCTATCGCGATCGTCTTCGTTTCACGGGCCATGCACTCGTCCTCGCGCGGCCGGCACCTTACTATTATGCATGTCGCTCTCCCAGAACCGCTGCACACTTGCGGGCGATATGCATTTACCCGTCATGAAAACCATATTGTCGGCGACATGAGCGGCGATCATCTGCCACCGTGACACGACAAACGCTTTCGACTATCGCTTTGCCCATGACATTGCCTACCGATCCCGCCGCGAATCTTGCCGCCCTGATCCGCTGCCCGTCCGTGACGCCCGCCGAGGGTGGCGCGCTTGCGGCGCTTGAAGACATGCTGAAGCCGCTCGGCTTTTCGGTCGAGCGTCCAATCTTCTCGGAAGACGGCACGCCGGACATCGAAAATCTCTATGCGCGGCGCTCGGGCAACGGCCCGCATCTGATGTTTGCCGGTCATACCGATGTTGTGCCGGTGGGCGACGAGGCGGCCTGGACGCATCCGCCCTTCGCCGCCGAAATCGCCAATGGCGAGATGTACGGCCGCGGCGCCGTCGACATGAAGGGCGGCATCGCCTGCTTCGTCGCCGCGGTTGCGCGCCATGTCGCGCAGAATGGCGGCCCGAAAGGCTCGGTGTCGCTGCTGATCACCGGCGACGAGGAAGGGCCGGCCATCAACGGCACCACCAAGCTGCTCGACTGGGCGGCGGCCAAGGGCGAGAAGTGGGACGCCTCGATCGTCGGCGAGCCGACCAATCCCGATGCGCTCGGCGACATGATCAAGATCGGCCGGCGCGGCTCGCTGTCGGGCAGCGTGACCGTCAACGGACGCCAGGGCCATGCCGCCTATCCGCAGCTTGCCGACAATCCGGTGCGTGGCCTGATCAGCCTTGTCGACGCGCTGCTCCATCCGGTGTTCGACAAGGGCACAAAGGATTTCCAGCCGACCAACCTCGAAGTGACATCGATCGATGTCGGCAATGCGGCGACCAACGTCATCCCGGCGAAGGCGACGGCCATTTTCAACATCCGCTTCAACGACACCTGGGACGCCGAATCGGTCCAGTCCGAGATCCACAACCGGCTCGACCAGGCCGCCGCGCGCAAGAAATACCGGCCGGGCAAGAAGGCGCCGGTCGACTACGAGCTTGTCTGGCGCGACCGGCCGAGCCATGTCTTCCTCACCCGCGACGACAAGCTGATCGATACGCTGAGCGGTTCGGTCAAGGCGGTGGTCGGCAAGAGGCCGGCGCTCTCCACCTCCGGCGGCACGTCGGACGCGCGCTTCATCAAGGATTATTGCCCTGTGGTCGAGTTCGGGCTGGTCGGCAAGACCATGCATATGGTGGACGAGCGCGTCGCGCTTGCCGACCTCGAGACGCTGACGCAAATCTACGAACGCTTTATCGAAGACTGGTTCGGACAAGGCCTTTCGTGACCATGCTTTCGGCAGACGAAACCTATGCTTCGCTGGCCGGCGCCTGGCGGCTAATGTTCGGCAAGGCTGATGGCCTGCGCCTGCTCGACCTTTCGGCCGACGGTTTCTGGAATTCCTTCTTTGCCATCGTCGTGGCGGCGCCGGCGCTGATCGTCGGCTGGGTCGGGATAGCCAATGAGGTCGGCGACCCCGATGCCTTCGCCGGGCGCCTCGGCATGCTGGTAAGGCTGGCGACCGTCGATATCGGCTCCTGGGTGCTGCCGCTGGTGGTGCTTGCGCTGGTGGCGCCCCGCGCCGGCATCGGCGGCCGCTTCGTCCACTATGTCGTCGCGTCCAACTGGGCGTCGGCGATCATCGCCTGGCTGATGCTGCCCTCGGCGCTGCTCAGGCTGCTCCTGCCTTCCGCCAGCGAGGTCAGCAGCCTGGTATCGCTGGCGCTGTTCGCCCTGTCGATGGTGCTGACCTGGCGCATGACCAATACAACCATCGGCAAAGGCGCCGCGGTGGGCACGACCGTGTTCATCGGCATGTTCGTTGCCTCGCTGCTGGTCCTGTTCGGCCTGCAGGCGCTGCTCGGCATCGACATACCGGACGGCACGACGGGTTGACGTTGCAGCGGGGGCGGCTGTTTCCAGAACAGTCGCTTCGGATTTGAATCCACCCTCGTTTTTCACCATTCAAAGTCAGCGCTGCCCATCACCTGCCTGCCGGCATCCTCTCCCCGTATAGTGACGGGGAGAGGGGCGCTGTCATCCGCGGCTTCGCCAATTGCTAACGGTGCAGGAAGGAAGCCGGCGCTGCGGCCAGCCCCTTCTCCCCGTCACTATACGGGGAGAAGTGCCCGGCAGGGCGATGAGGGGCAGCGGACGCCGACAATTCCCGTCTCCAGCACAAGTTCGAAGCTGAAACAATTGCCTCGCGTCATTGGCAGAATGAGAGGCTTTCACTTGGCCGTCTCTGTCTCCGGATAATCCACCCCGACAAGAAACAGCCCGTCCGGCGGGGCTACCTGGCCGCAGGCGGCGCGGTCGCGCGCTTCGAGCGCCGCCTTGAGATCGGCGGCGCGCCAGGAGCCGTCGCCGACGCGCTTCAGCGAGCCGACCATCGAGCGAACCTGGTTGTGCAGAAAAGAGCGCGCCGAGCTGCGCAGCTCGATGAAGTCTCCATCGCGGCTGACGTCGAGGCGGTCAAGCGTGCGGACCGGGCTTTCGGCCTGGCACTGGGTTGAGCGGAAGGTGGTGAAGTCATGCTTTCCGAGCAGCACCTTGGCCGCCTCATGCATGGCCTCGGCGTCGAGCCGCTTCGGCACCCACCAGACCTTGCCCTTTTCCAGCGCCGCCGGCGCCCGGCGGTTGAGGATGCGATAGAGATAATGCCGGCCGGTGGCGGAAAACCGCGCGTCGAAACCGTCGGCGACGACGGCAGCCTTCAGGATGGCGACACGCGTGCCCGCCACATGCAGATGCGCGTTGAGGGCGTCGCGCACCTTGTCGCCCGACCACGCTTTGGCCAGGTCGACATGGGCGACCTGCGCAGTGGCGTGCACGCCGGCATCGGTGCGGCCGGCGGCACGTATTCTTACCTCTTCGCCGCAGAACTTCTCGATCGCCTGCTCGATCGCCTGCTGCACCGAGGGCTGGTCGGCCTGATGCTGCCA
Source organism: Mesorhizobium sp. CA6 (assembly GCF_020165035.1). Classification (NCBI taxonomy): domain Bacteria; kingdom Pseudomonadati; phylum Pseudomonadota; class Alphaproteobacteria; order Hyphomicrobiales; family Phyllobacteriaceae; genus Mesorhizobium; species Mesorhizobium sp. CA6. Next base: position 19,098 of record NZ_JAIUHI010000018.1, read on the forward strand.
GCCGGCGAATTGGCTGCCGTCATATTCGATATCGAGCCGAAAACGCGGCATGTCCTGCTGCGCTTGCCGCTCGCCTAGGCGGCTAAAGCGGTAAAGGCGGAAGCGTAGACCAGCCTGCCGGTCTCGGGCGCGTCGCCCCAGGCCAGCGCCTGCAGCGCCTCGCCCTGATACTCGCTCTCGAATCCCGCGGCGCGGGCATGGCTGTAGCCGAAGCGGCCATAATAGACCGGATCGCCCAGCACCACGGCCAGCATCTCGCCGGCTTCCTTGAGCCGCACATGCGCTTCGCGGATCAGCGCGCCGCCGATACCGGTGCCGTGGAACGACGGCTCGACCGCCAGCGGCGCCAGCGCCACGGCGTCGAACTGCTTGGTGCCGTTCTGAACGAACAGTCGCGAGAAAAGAATATGGCCGACGACCTGCCCGTCTTCCTCCGCAACCAGCTCGACGACGGCATCGCCGCCGGTGACAAGCGCGTCGACCAGGCCGGCTTCCGCCTGCTGGCCAAAGGCATGTTCTTCGACGAGGCGGATCGCCTCGCGATCCCGCGGCGTCGCCGCGCGTATCGACATCATGCTCATGTGAGTTTCGTTCCTTTTTCGATCTTGGCTCCGCGCAAAAACTCCTGCGCAGTGGCAGGCTTTCCGCCCGCCCGTTGAACTTCGACCAGCCTGACCGCGCCTGTCCCGCAGGCGACCGTCAGCCGGTCATCGAGAATTCCTCCCGACTCGCCGACGCCATCCGAGAGCGTCGAGCGAAGCAGTTTCAGCCGCTCCATGCGGCCGCCAATGTCGACCTCGCACCACGCACCCGGAAAGGGCGAGAGGCCGCGAATGTGATTGTGGACTTCGCCAGAAGGCCGCGTCCAGTCTACGCGTGTCTCCGATTTATCGATCTTTCGGGCGTAGGTCACCCCTGCCGTTGCCTGTTGGGTAAATGTCAGACAATTTATCCCCAACTGCGCGAGCGCCTCAACCATCAGCGAGGCGCCTTGAATCATCAGTCGGTCATGCAATTCGCCGGCTGTCATGTCGGGCGCGATGGCGACTTTTTCAACCATTGCCACCGGCCCGGTGTCCAGACCCTCTTCCATCTTCATGACCATCATGCCGGTCTCGGTATCGCCGGCCATGATGGCGCGCTGGATGGGAGCAGCACCACGCCAGCGTGGCAAAAGCGAGGCATGGCCGTTGAGGCAGCCCAGCCTTGGCGCGTCCAGAACGGCCTTTGGCAGCAGCAGGCCGTAGGCGACGACCACGGCGACATCGGCCTGCAGGGCTGCGAAAGCCTGCTGCTCGGCCTGGCTTTTCAGCGACGTCGGCGTCCGAATGTCGAGCGCCAGCCGCTCCGCCTCGCGCTGCACCGGCGAGGGCGTCAGCTCCAGCCCGCGCCGGCCGGCGGCGCGCGGCGGCTGGGTGTAGACGGCCGCGATCTCATGGCCGGCCTCGGCGATGGCGCGCAAGGTCGGCACGGAGAAATCCGGCGTGCCCATGAAGATGACGCGAAGCGGCATGACGGATGTGCTCCTCTTCCTACCGCCCGCTTTGGCGCTTGCTTTCGCGAATCTCGATCAATCGTCGAAATCGCGGCCGAAATCGCGCTTCCTCTGAGCCTCGATCTCATTCATCATATCGGCAAATTCGTCGCTGATCGCGTCTTCAGACACGAATGCGCTGCGGATCGCATCCCATGTGGAGACTTGTGGCTTTGGGCCAGGTTCAGGAATGTTGCTGATCGGGGTGTCGCCCATCGAAACCTTCGACTGATATCCATGATCCAGGGTTCTTTCAGGCGCGGAAAGGCGTCGCCTAGCCCACCATCTTGCCCGGCGCCTTGTCCTTGGCGAGCTTCTTGAACTTCCGCACCACCATGTCGCGCTTGAGCTTCGAGATGTGGTCGATGAACAAAACGCCATTGAGATGGTCGATCTCGTGCTGCAGGCATGTGGCCATCAGGCCTTCCGCCTGCATCTCCTGCAGCTTGCCGTCGCGGTCGAGATACTTCACCCGCACCGAAGCCGGGCGCTCGACCTCGGCGTAATAGTCGGGGATCGACAGGCAGCCTTCCTCATAGACGGACCGCTGGTCGGAACTTTCGAGCACTTCCGGATTGATGAAGACATGCGGCTGAGGCTCCTCGCCTTCCTTGGCAAGGTCTATGACCAGCAGCCGCCGCGGCTCGCCGACCTGGATCGCCGCGAGGCCGATGCCGGGCGCGTCATACATGGTCTCCAGCATGTCGTCGGCGAGCTTGCGCAAATCGGCATCGACGCGCTCGACCGGCTTGGAAACCTGGCGCAGGACGGGATCGGGAAGGATGATGAGCGGCTTGATCGACATGGCGTCTCACCTAAGACCTCGCTTGAAAAGCGTCAACCGGGGCATCTTTGACCTGTTCACGTTTTGATCTGTGCCAGGAGGCCGAATCGGTTATGCTGCCCAAATGAACGACATGACCTCCGTCCTTTCCGAGCCCATCGCGCGGCTTGGCGCCACGACCGTGACGCTTGGCCAGGCGCTGGCTTTCGGCGCGATCCTTCTGCTTGCGCTGTCCGTGGCGCTCGTCGTCGCCTTGTGGCGCGCGGCCGGGGCACGCGCGGCGGCGGCCGCCGAAGCCGCCGACCATGCCCGCGATGCCGAGGCGAGGATGGCCGACATCATGCAGGCGCAGGCAGAGATGCAGGGGCGCATGGGGGCGATCGCCGAGGTGTTCGGGGCGCGGCAGGCCGAGCTCACCCAGTCGCTCGGACAACGGCTCGACGCCATGACGGGGCGCCTCGGCCAGACCATGGCCGAGCAGACCAGGTCGACGCATGAGAGCCTGGCCAAGCTGCAGGAGCGGCTGGCGGTGATCGACACCGCGCAAGGCAACATCCAGTCCTTGGCCGGCCAGGTCGTGCAGCTGCAGGCGATCCTCTCCAACAAGCAGACGCGCGGCGCCTTCGGCCAGTCACGGATGGAAGCGATCGTCGCCGACGGCCTGCCGCACGGCGCCTACGAGTTCCAGGCCAGTCTCTCCAACGGCAGCCGGCCCGATTGCCTGGTGCGGATGCCCAACGGCGCGCCGTCACTCGCCATCGACGCCAAGTTTCCGCTGGAGGCGTGGAACGCCATCCGCGCCGCCGAGGGCGAGGCCATGCAGAAGGCGGCGGCCCAGGCTTTCCGTCGCGACATCGAGGTGCATATCCGCGATATCGCCGAAAAATACCTGATCCAGGGCGAGACACAGGACACCGCCTTCATGTTCGTGCCGTCGGAATCGGTGTTTGCCGAGATCCACGAGAATTTCGAGGCGGTGGTGCAGAAGGCGCATCGCGCTCGCGTCGTCATCGTCTCGCCCTCGCTGCTGATGCTGTCGATCCAGGTGATCCAGGCGATCCTCAAGGACGCGCGTATGCGCGAGCAGGCGCATCTGATCCAGGGCGAGGTCATCCGCCTGATGGAAGATGTGGGTCGGGTCGACGAGCGGGTACGTCGGCTGCAGACACATTTCGGCCAGGCGGCGCGCGACATCGACGACATCCTGGTGTCGACGTCGAAGGTGACCAAGCGCGGCCAGAAGATCGAGGCGCTGGAATTCGCGGAAGGCGAGACCGAGGCCGCGCGAGGTGCCGCGCCAAAGGCCGAAGGCGGTTCGCGGGTAGCAGACTCCAAGACGGGTCAGCTCAGGCTGCGCGTCGTCGAGGGCGACGAGTAGTCGCTCGACGCCGACGTTGGAACGACCGATTCTTCCTTCGCTGGCGAGGTCGCATCCCTTGGAGATTGTCTGGAACGCCTTGCATGCCATGAGGCTAACGCAATGAGACGGCTAAGAATTTTGCTCCGCCGAGCCCCTCATATCGGTCACGGCATGGATCTTCGGGTCATGCCCGAGGATGACGAAGGCGCGAAACAGTCAGCCAATCGCCGAGGCTTCCGTCAACGGGCCGATCCGACAGTGCTACTGCTCCTCGATGGTCGCCATCCCTTCAAACTCCGGCAGCCAATGCAACGCCGAGCGGTGCCAGACCTGTCTTCTCGGCACCAGTTGGTCGCGCTGGCGCGCCGTGCCCACCCTAATACCATAGATTTTCGGTCCATCGCCAACCGACGTCGCATAAAGATGCGATCCGCATTCGCCGCAAAACCCCTGCGCGCGCTTGGCCCCGCTGGATCCGGTCTTGATATAGACTTTCGGTGTGCCCTTGGTAATCCGGTAATGCTCTTCCGGCGCGCCGACGGTCACGCGAAAGGCCGTGCCGGTCAGCTGCTGGCAGTCGGTGCAGTGGCAGATCGAGGTCTTTTCCGGATCGACCTCCGCTTCATAGGCGATGGCGCCGCAATGGCATCCGCCGTCGATCTTCATAGGCCTTCCTCCTGACAAGTTCGCGTTGTCAAAATCTATCCCTCCTCCGAGGCCTCGGCCATGGCCTTGCGCCGCCGCTCCCATGTGCCAGTTGCCTGCGGCTTGACGAAGAGCCTCGATATTTGCGGCATTTCCTTCTTGAGCCTGGCTTCCAGGCGCTCGACGCAGGCCTCGATATCGGGCGCGCTGAGATGATCCTCGAATTCGATGCTCAAGCCCGCGACGATTTCCTCCGGCCCGATATGGACGCTCAGGATTCCGTTCGCGCGCTGCACCGCCGGATCGTCCTGGACGATCGCCAGCACCTTGTTCTGCACTTCGGATGAGGCAGGTTCGCCCAGCAGCAGCCCTTTGCTCTCGCGCGCCAGGAAGATGGCGGTCGCGCCGAGGATGATGGCGATGCCGATCGAGCCGAGGCCGTCGAGCTCGGGGATTTCCAGAAGCTGGGCCGACAGGATGCCGGCGAAAGCGACTGCCAGCCCGAGCAGCGCGGCGCTGTCCTCGAACAGCACCGTATAGACGCTGGGATCCTTGCTCGATTGCACGGCCTGCAGCCAGCCTTGCTTGCCCTTCTGCTGCCGGAACTCCTTCAGCGCTAACAGCCATGAGCTGCCTTCGAAGACGAAGGAGAGGGCAAGCACGATGTAATTGACCTTGGCGTTGACGAACGGCTCGGGCGCCATGATGTGGATGACGCCTTCATAGAATGAGACGCCGGCGCCGAGCGCGAACACCAGAAGCGCCACGATAAAGCTCCAGAAATAGAGCTCGCGTCCGTGGCCGAGCGGATGGGTTCGGTCGGGCGGCCGCGCGGCGCGACGCATGCCGTGGAGGAGCAGCGCGCCGTTGCCGGTGTCGACCAGCGAATGCACGCCTTCCGACAGCATGGCGGACGAACCGGTGAGGGCGGCCGCCGCGAATTTGGTCGCCGCGATCGCCAAATTGCCGGCGAGCGCGGCGTAGATCACCCGTCTCGACCCGCTATGTCCTGCCATCCGATCTCCGAGCTGCCCCGCGCCCGAGCCTAGCGGCCCGCCTCACAGACAATGCACCAGCCCTTGCGAGGTTTCGAACCGCGCTGTGCCCGGAAATCGGTTGACAGCCGGTCGACCGGCTTCGCAAAGCGGCACAGCCTCTTGCAGCCGGGCATTTCTCTTGTTTCACTCGCACGTCCACAATCGGAGGAGCGAATCATGGCTAAAGGTGCGATGAAGGCGGGCAAGGAAGCCCGCAAGCCGAAGAAGGACGCCAAGAAGCCCGCCGCGGCCCCGGCTCCGAAGGCGCCGCCGGTCAAGGCGTTGCGTATCAAGGAAAAGTAAGCGGCCGAATTCGGCCGACCCGGCTCAATGCTGACTTTGAACCGGCGGCATGACAATGCTGCCGGTGTTTTGTTGATCGAGGCCACCCCATATCAAAGGGCGAGGACGACCTCGCTTCCCCGAAAACCGGCCGGGACGACCCGCCGCCAAGCATCTCAGGCGATGCTGGAATGACGGAGTGTCTTCGATGTCCTGGATTTTTCTTTTCTTCGCCGGCCTGTTCGAAATCGGCTGGGCCATCGGCCTCAAATATACCGACGGCTTCTCCAAGCCGCTGCCGACCCTTCTCACCATCGCCTCGATGATCGTCAGCCTCGGCCTGCTCGGGCTGGCGCTGAAGACGCTGCCTGTCGGCACGGCCTATGCGGTGTGGACCGGCATCGGCACCGTCGGCACGGCGCTGCTCGGCATCTGGCTGCTCGGCGAGCCGGCGACGATCGTCCGGCTCGCCTGTATCGGCCTGATCGTCTGCGGCATCGTCGGGCTTAAACTGGTCGCCTAGCCTGCTATCCGTAGCACAAACGCGTTCAGGGCCGCTTTCGGCGACCCTGACTTAATTTCCAACGAATCCAAACCTAGCGGGCGGAGAAGCCCGGAGGCGTACGGCCGACACGTGCCTTGCGCGCGGCGTAGCGTGCGTCACGCTTGGCCTTGCGCGCGGCCTCATCGGCAAGCTCGAAAGCGATGCGCTCGGATTCCTCGGCCTCGCGGCGCTTGGCCTCTTCGGCCGCCGCCGCTTCCGCCGCGAGACGCGCCGCTTCGGCAATCGCCTCGCGCTCGGCCTTCTCGGCCGCTTCGCGTGCCAGCTTTTCCTGCTTCAGCCTTGCCTTTTCCGCCTCGCGGATGGCGCGGGCCTCAAGGATCGCCTTGCGTTCGGCCTGGCGAGCCAGCACTGTCGGATCATCCGCCGCCGGCTTTGCCTTGAAGCGCTCGAGCAGCGCCTTCTTTGCCTCGTTCGCGGCATTGCGCCGCTCGAAAATGTCTTTTTCCCTGTAGATAGCCAAGTGTACTTCCCTGCAGTCTATTCGCGACGCTTACATACGCGTGAAAGCGCTAAGTTCAAGCGCCAAAACGGTATGGCAGCCATGAAAAATCCGGGCTTGTTGCCGCAGGGATACGGCCCGGCAGCGCGATGCACTGTTCGCAGACCGCGCGTCTGGCGGGCAGAACGGGGGATAGTTACCTCTAGCGCCGACGACAAACGCTGACATGAACATTGAGGACGCAACCAGATGGAACTCGGTCTCTACACTTTCGCCGATGTCAGCCCGGAGCCGGGCCCCGGCGCGATCGGCCCGCATGAGCGGCTGCGCAACCTCATCGAGGAAATCGAGCTGGCCGACCAGGTCGGCCTCGACGTGTTCGGCCTCGGCGAGCATCACCGTCCCGACTATGCCGCCTCGGCGCCGGCGGTGGCGCTGGCCGCGGCGGCCGAGCGCACGAAGCGCATCCGCCTGACCAGCGCGGTCACGGTGCTTTCCTCCGACGATCCGGTGCGCGTCTTCCAGCAATTCGCGACGCTTGATCTTCTGTCCGGCGGCCGCGCCGAGATCATGGCCGGGCGCGGCTCCTTCATCGAATCCTTCCCGCTGTTCGGCTACAATCTCGAGGACTATGACGAGCTCTTCGCCGAGAAGCTCGACCTGTTGCTCGCCATCCGCGACCAGGTGACAGTGACGTGGCAGGGCAAGCTGCGCGCGCCGATCAACGGCCGCGGCGTCTATCCGCGTCCGTTGCAGGAAAAACTGCCGGTCTGGATCGCCATCGGCGGCACGCCGCAATCCGCCGCGCGCGCTGGCGTGCTCGGCCTGCCGCTGGCGCTGGCCATCATCGGCGGCGAGCCGGCGCGTTTCGCGCCGTTGTTCGATATCTATCGCGAGGCGGCGCGGCGCGGTGGCAACGATCCGGCCAGCCTCGCCACCAGCATCAACGTGCACGGCTTCATCGCCGAGACGACCGAACAGGCGGCCGACGATTTCTACGGACCGCAGGCCGAGGTGATGAACCGCATCGGCCGCGAGCGCGGCTGGGGCCCGACCTCGCGCGCGCATTTCGATCACGCGCGGGGTCCCAGTGGGGCCCTCTTCGTCGGCAATCCTGAGGCCGTGGCGGAAAAGATCGTCGCCCAGCACAAGATCTTCGGCAACGACCGCTTCCTGCTGCAGATGGCGATCGGCACCATGCCGCACGCCAAGATCATGAAGGCAATCGAGCTTTACGGCACCAGGGTGGCGCCGATCGTGCGCAAGGAGACGGCCAAAACCGCGCCCGCCACCGCGGCGCCGGCCGACTGAGCGGCAGTCGACGCCGGTCTCCAGATGCTAGGCCGCTGGATGCCCGGCGCCGACGGCCATCATTTCGGCATGAAGCGTCTCGGTTGCCTCGTCGGCCGGGAACATGCACTCGACACGCAGTTCCTGGGCAGCGACGGTTTGCGGCGTCCCGACCGTGGTGACCATCGAAAAGTAGTTGAGAACCCTGCCTTCCCTGACGAACCCCAGCGGAATGACTGGCGTGAAGCCCAGTGCGACCGGGTTTTTCCATTCGTTTTCAACACCCGGATAGGCGAGCAATTCCGCCAGCAGGACCTTCGTCTTCTCGTCGACAACGCGGCCGATGGATTCGCGATAGACACGCTCGAACAAGCTCCTGGCGACATCGGGCCAATTGGCGATGAACGGACGCATGCCTTGCGGATCGAACATCAGATGCAACATGTTGCGCGGTCCCTGGCGGGCGGACATGTCGATGAAGCAGCCGAAGAAGCGCGGCGCGGATTCATTGGCCATGAGCACATTCCAGTAGCGATCCATCACGACTGCTGGAAAGGGTTCGTGCTGCCGCAGGATGCGCGTCAGGGCGTCGGTAACGCTTTTCATTTCCACCGAATCCCACGCGCTTTCGGAAAACATCGGCGCATAGCCCGCAGCGAGCAGCAATGTGTTACGCTCGCGTAAAGGCACATCGAGCCCCCGGGCGATAGCCATCAGGGTTTCGCGGTTGGGCACGCTGCGTCCGCTTTCGATGAAGCTGATCTGTCGTTGGGAAATGCCGGTATCAAGCGACAGATCGAGCTGGCTTGTGCCGCGCAAATCGCGCCAGTGGCGCAAGAGCACACCCAGATCGGGCGTCATGCCTGTCCTGATATTCGACGGGTTCATGGTCAGCAATCCTCGGGCACCGCCGCTGCGGTACGCTTCAATCCGGCTCAAGTTTTGGCGGCGCAGGGATCGTGCCGATCCATGCGTCGCCAATCACGCTGAAGTGCGTCGCGCTCCAGGTCTCGGTTTATGCGGGTCAGGCTGCCACCGCGAGCGGAGACCATGCCTGCGCCCGGAAGCGCTCCTCGATCGGCGTACCGGCCATGTTGGTCGTGGTTGCCGCCATTGTCGAAACGCCGACGCCGGTCACCACCTCCAGAACTTGGGCTTTCGAGTAACCCGCCGCGGTGAACGCATCGATGTCGGCATCGGTGACGTTTCCCTTTTTTTCGATCAACGTCTTCGTCAACGCCGAGAGCGCCGCGTATTTCGGGTTGGCTGGCAGCCTGCCCTTTCGGATCGCTTGGACTTCGCCCTCGTCGATGCCGTCTTCGATGGCGAATGTCGAATGCGCGGCAACGGTCCAGGGGCACTTGATCGTCACCGCATTGGTAAGCAGCAGGACCTGCTTTTCGATTTCATCGAAGCTGCCGCCGTGAAAACTGCCGAAGGTGGCGACGAATCCGTTGAGAAGCACCGGACTGTTGGCCATAGTCGCCATGACGTTCGGAAGAAAGCCGAACTTCTCTTCCAACGCCTTGAGCGCAGGCCTGGATTTTTCGGGTGCCGAGCCGATCGTCTGGAGGTTGAATCTTTGCATTGTAACGTCCTCTTGCAAAATCGGATGTGATCGCGCGGACGAAGTCGTCGCCGCGCCAGCCTTCTGCTCTGTCGTCGCAAAAGCCTGCCCCGTATTAGGCCTGGCCGGCGCAGCGGCTCAATTACACGTCATGTAATAGCGCAACCGCATGTGCGATGCCGCGGACAGCCGGCTCATGGAACCTTGCCCGGAACTCCCGCGTTTCGCCCAAAAGCCTGCCATGCATTCATTGTTTGGGTGGTGGGCTTGCAAGGGGAACCGATGAAAGCCGAGCCGATCGTTTCGGGCGCGAGCGTTGCCGAAAGCCCTGATCCGCGTGCCAGCGCCCGGGCGGACATGCGCTTGACGCGGTCGCTGGTGATCGGGATCTTCATTCTGATGACGGCGGCGGCGCTGTACTTCGCGCGCGCCTTCTTCATGCCGGTGATACTCGCCTTCCTGCTGGCGCTGACGCTGACGCCGATCGTGCGTTTGCTGCGCAAGCACGGCATCCCTGAGGTTGTCTCGGCGACGCTGCTGGTGCTGCTTTCGATCTTCGTCTTCGCCGCCGCAGGCTATCTGCTCAGCGGTCCGGTCATCGACCTCATCAACAACAGCTATTCGATCGGCCAGCAGCTCACCGAGCGGCTGGCCCCGTTCAAGCGGCCGCTCGAACGAATGATGGACCTCGCACATCAGTTGGAGGCGCTGACGGAGACGTCTCAGGAACCCGGCCTTCAGCAGGTCGCGGTAGCGCCTTCCGGCATCCTGTCCACGGCGGCCAGCAACATCCTGGAAGCAGGCACGGCGATCACCATCGTGTTCGTGCTGTCGCTGTTCCTGCTCGCCTCCGGCACGCTGTTCTACGAGAAGATCGTCCAATCCTTCGCCAGCATGACGCAGAAGAAGCGGGCGCTGCGCATCGTCTATGACGTTGAGCGCGAGATTTCGCACTATCTGCTCACGGTCTCCATCATCAATGTAAGTCTCGGGACGGTGATCGGGCTGGGCTTGTGGGGGCTCGGCATGCCCAACCCGCTCGTCTGGGGGGCGATGGCGGCATTGCTGAATTTCTTGCCCTATGTCGGCGCGCTGATGACGGTCGTGATTGTCGCCGTCATCGCGCTGATCAGCTTCGACACGATCGCCTATGCGCTCTTGGCGCCGGCCTTCGTGGTGCTGTGCGACATCATCGAAGGCCAGTTCGTGACGCCGACGGTGGTCGGGCGGCGCCTCGAGATCAATGCGGTGGCGATCTTCATCGCCATCGCCTTCTGGTCCTGGCTGTGGGGCTTCGTCGGCGCGCTGATGGCGGTGCCGCTGCTGGTCGTTATCAAGGTCTTCTGCGACCATTTCGAGGGCTTGAGCCATGTCGGCAACTTCCTGGCGGCGCAGCAGTCCATGGCCGTCGAGGAAGAGCCGGCCGAAAACAATCACAAACCGGCCTGAAGCACGTCGCGCTGAAGTGGATTCGGGCGACGCGCTCTGGGGACCTGTGTCATCGTGGTCCCAGAACCGCTGCGCACTCCGGGCGACATGCATTGGCATGTGGCCCAATCGCAAAGCGTGGCCGTTATTTGCAGCGTTGGCGGGCAGTGCCTATATCGGGCCGGTCAAGCCGGACCTGCCCCTGAATGAGCGACTTCGATCTCGATGGCTATTTCGCCCGCATCGGCTATGACGGGCCGACCGACGTTGCGCTCGCCACGCTGCAGGCGCTGCATGCAATCCACCCGCAGGCGATCCCGTTCGAGAACATCGACGCCTTGATGGGCGTTTCCGTCGGGCTCGACATCGCCTCGCTGCAGGACAAGATTCTTGGCCAGGGCCGCGGCGGCTATTGCTTCGAGCACAATCTCATCTTCATGCATGCGCTGAAGGCGCTCGGCTTCACGACCAGCGGGCTGGCGGCGCGCGTGTTGTGGGGCCAGCCCGACGATGCCGTCACCGCGCGCAGCCATATGCTGCTGCGCGTCGAGCTCGGCGGCCGCACCTACATTGCCGATGTCGGCTTCGGCGGCCTGACGCTGACGGCGCCGCTGCTGCTTGAGCCCGGGCTGGTGCAGCAGACACCGCACGAGGCCTTCCGCATCGTCGAGACCGGCGACGATCTTCGCCTGCAAGCAGGCATTGGCAGCGATTGGCGCACGCTCTACCGCTTCGACATGAGCCAGGCCTATGAGGTCGACTACCTGGTCGGCAGCCATTTCCTGTCGACGCATCCGAGCTCGCATTTCCTGACCACGCTGGTTGCCGCGCTCGCCTTGCCCGACCGGCGCTATGCACTGCGCAACAACCGGCTGTCGACACATCATGCCGGCGGCCGCAGCGAGCAGCGCGAGATCGCGACCGCCGCTGAGCTCGCCGGCGTGCTGGAGAGCCAGCTCGCCATCGTCATTCCCGACCGCGCTGCCTTCGAGGCGAGACTGCGGGAAAAACGCATCGTGGAGACCTGACCAATGACGGCCCTTTCGGTTCTCGACCTGTCGCCGATCACGCAAGGCAGCACCGCCTCGCAATCGCTTGCCAATTCGCTCGACCTTGCCCGCCATGCCGAGCGGCTGGGCTACCGGCGCTACTGGCTGGCCGAGCACCACAACATGCCGGGCATTGCGAGCGCGGCGACGTCCGTCGTGATCGCGCATGTCGCCGGCGGGACGAAGTCGATCCGCGTCGGCGCCGGCGGCATCATGCTGCCCAACCATGCGCCGCTGCTGATCGCCGAGCAGTTCGGCACGCTGGCCGCACTTTTCCCCGGCCGCATCGATCTCGGCCTCGGCCGCGCGCCGGGCACCGACATGCTGACCGCGCGGGCGCTGCGGCGGAATCTCGAAAGCGCCGACAATTTCCCGCAGGACGTGGTCGAGCTGATGGGCTATTTCCAGCCGGCCGAGGAAGGCCAGCGCATCCGCGCCGTGCCCGGCGAGGGCCAGAGCGTGCCGGTCTGGATCCTCGGCTCCAGCCTCTATGGCGCGCAGCTCGCAGCCCTTCTCGGCCTGCCTTACGCCTTCGCCTCGCATTTCGCCCCGGCCGAGCTCGATCATGCGCTGGAGGTCTATCGCACGCGCTTCCAGCCGTCGGCGCAACTCGACAAGCCTTATGTCATGCTCGGCCTCAATGTCTTCGCCGCGCCGTCGGACGCCGAGGCGAAGCTTCTGTTCAGCTCGCTGCAGCAGGCCTTCGTCAATCTGCGCAGCGGCCGGCCCGGCCAATTGCCGCCGCCGGTCGAGAATTACGACCGCGACCTCGACCCTGCGGCGAAAACCATGCTTGCCCAAGCGCTGTCCTGCGCCGTCGTCGGCTCGCCGGAGACGGTGCGTCAAGGCATCGACGCCTTCATAAGCCGCACCGGCGCCGATGAATTGATGGTGACGGCGCAGTGCTTCGACCATGCGGCGCGCGTGCGCTCCTTCGAGATCCTCGCTGACGTGCACAAATCGATGTCGAAGGCGGCCTGACGGCGCCATGGCTTCTGACATACCCATCTGTTAAGGGCAGGCTCCCCGCCAACGCGCGAGCCTGCACATGACCCATGATCTCGACGACCGCATGCATTTTGCCATCGACCTGGCGCGGCGCGCCGGCGAGCTGGGGCTGAAATATTTTCGCGACCTCGACAACCTGGCCGTCGAGAGCAAGGGCCACCAGGACCTGGTTTCCGAGGCCGACCGCGAGGTCGAGCTGTTCATCCGCGCCGCGATCGCCGAGGCCTATCAGCAAGACGGCATCGTCGGCGAGGAGCACGCGGCGGTGACCGGAACAACCGGTCATGTCTGGGTGATCGACCCGATCGACGGCACCGCCAATTTCGTGCGCGGGATTCCCGCCTGGTGCGTGGTGATCGCCTGTGCCAGGGATGGCGAGACGATCGTCGGCGTTATCCACGAACCCTCGACCGACGAAACGTTCTACGCCCGCCGCGGCGGCGGCGCCTTCCTCAACGGCAAGCCGATCAAGGCCAGCAATGCGGCGTCGCTTTCCGACGGCGCCGTCGGCACCGGGCTCTCCAACCGCGCCTCGACCACGAATGTCGCCATTCTCATCGGCCTGATCATGGGCGAGGGCGGCGTCTTCTACCGCAATGCTTCCGGAGCGCTCATGCTTGCCTATGCGGCGGCCGGCCGGCTGCTCGGCTATCTCGAGGAGCACATGAACGCCTGGGATTGCCTGGCCGGCATGCTGCTGGTCGAAGAGGCCGGCGGCACGGTGCTGAAAGCGGACCCCAAGACGGTGATCGGCAAAGGCACCCGTGTGGTCGCCGGCGGCCGGGGCATCTTTCCGAGGCTGCAGCTGCTAGGCGAGAGCTCCTTCGGATTTACGCGCTGACGCTCTGCGCGAGCGCGCCGAGCGGCCGGCAGGAATTGCGGATCATCAGCCGGCCCTTCAGCACGAGCTTGCGCGGCGGCGCCTCCCTGTTGCCGGCCAGCCGGTCGAGCAGGAGGTTCGCCGCCTGCTCGCCGATCGCCTGCACCGGCTGCGCCACGGTGGTCAGCTGCGGCACGAACACGTCCGACCAGGGAAAATCGTCGAAGCAGGCGACCGAAATGTCTTCGGGGCAGCTGAGGCCGATGTCGCGGATCGCCTTCATGGTGCCGATCACCATCGGATTATTGGCCGAGAAAATCGCGCTTGGCCGGTCGTGCAGCGAAAGCAGCTGCATTGTGGCGTTATAGCCGTCGATCTCGTGGAAATTGCCGGAGCGTATGAGCTCCTCCGCCACGGGCAGGCCGGCGGCCTGCAGCGCCTCGCGGTAGCCGATCATGCGGTCATGCATGGGGGATATGTCGGATGCGCCGGTGATATAGCCGATGCGGCGATGGCCGAGATGGATCAGATAGGTGACGGCATCGAACACGGCGCGCTGGTTGTCCAGCACCACCGCATCGGTGTCGACGCCTTCGCAGAGGCGGTCGAGCAGCACCACCGGCACGTTGGCGTCCCCGACGATGCCCTTCAGGATGCCGCCGTCGCCGACGCGCGCTACGATCAGCCCGTCGACCATGCGGTCGAGCAGCAGCCGGATCTGGTCGTCCTGCGTGTTCAGGTCCTCGTCCGTGCAGCACAGCATGACGGCATAGCCGGCGCGGTCGAACGCCTGCTGGATGACCGAAACGACATCGGTGAAGAACGGGTTGGTGATATGCGGCACGGTCAGGCCGATGGTCCGCGTGGTGCCCATCTTGAGGCTGCGGGCAATGGCGTTGCGCTTGTAGCCGATGTCGCGGATCGCCTGCTCGATGCGCTGGGTAAGCTCCGGACTGACGGTGGCGGTGCCGTTGAGCACTGCCGACACGGTGGCCACGGACACACGCGCCGCCTCAGCCACATGCAGCATGGTCGGCGCCGTGGATTTCCGCTGTTTTTTCCGCCCTGACACCGTCATTTTCGAAACGTTTAACTGCCCCTATTTGGCCAAACCTACGCAAACCCGGCTTTTTTCGCAAGAATTGAAATGCATCAATCCTCAGCAACCAGATATGCGCTTGACACATTCGAAACGTTTAGATTAGCGTCTCAACCATCGAAGACGACGGAGGGAGGCCGTCCTTTGCCATGCAGCGCGTTTATTCGACCACGACTGGCAATGCGGCCGCCGACGGTCCAACCGTCGTCCTGAGCGCGACCGGCATTTCCAAGCGGTTCGGCGGCATCGCCGCGCTGTCCGATGTGAGCCTGGACCTCAGGCCCGGCGAGGTGCATGCGCTGATGGGCGAGAACGGCGCCGGCAAGTCGACGCTGATGAAGATCCTGTCGGGCGTCTATACCGACTACGAAGGCGCCGTGGCCATCGACGGCCGGACAATTCGTTTCACCGGCGTCCGCGACGCCGAGGACGCCGGCATCGCCATCATCCACCAGGAGCTCAACCTCGTCCCCGAGCTCAGCGTCGCCGACAACATCTTCCTCGGCCGCGAAAAGCTGATCGCCGGGCTGGTCGTCGACCGCAAGGCGAGCAGCCGCACTGCCAGCGCGCTGCTGCAGCGTCTCGGCATCGAACTCGATCCCGAGGCGCGTGTCGGCACGCTCAGGGTTGGCGAGCAGCAACTGGTGGAGATCGCCAAGGCGCTGTCGAAGTCGGCGCGCATCCTGATCATGGACGAGCCGACCTCGGCGCTGTCGCCGGCCGAGTGCCAGAGACTGTTCCGCATCATCGGCCAGCTCGCGGCAAGCGGCGTTGCGATCGTCTATATCTCGCATCGCATCGACGAGGTGATGCATCTGGCCAGTCGGGTGACTGTGCTGCGCGACGGACGCCACGTGCTGACGCGGGACATGGCAAGGCTGGACGAAGACGCCATCATCACGGCCATGGTCGGGCGCGACCTTCTCGCTTCCTCCGATCATGAGCGCGCCCCCGGCGGCGAAGCGGTGCTCTCGGTCAGGGACCTGTCGCTGTCGAAGCCCGACCGGCATGGCTGGCGCACGATGATCGACGGCATCAGCTTCGACCTTGCGGCCGGCGAGATCCTCGGCATCGGCGGGCTGCTGGGTTCCGGCCGCACCGAGATCCTGGAGGCGATCTTCGGCTCCAGCGACGGCCGCACCGGCGGCGAGATTCGGCTCGACGGCGTGCCGGTCGAGATCGGCTCGCCGCGCGAGGCCCGCCGGCTCGGCATTGCTTTGGTGACCGAGGACCGCAAGACGCAAGGCCTGCATCTCCAAGCCTCGATCACCGACAATGTCTCGCTGCCTCTGGTCGGCGCGCTGGCGCGCTTCGGCCTGCGCTCGCGCTCGGGCGAGCGCGGCCTGGCACGCGACGCGGTCGGCGCACTCGGCATACGCTGCGAAAGCATCGAGCAGGCCGCCGGCACGCTGTCCGGCGGCAACCAGCAGAAGGTGGTGATCGGCAAGTGGCTGGCGACCCGGCCGCGCGTGCTTCTGCTCGACGAGCCGACGCGCGGCATCGATGTCGGCGCCAAGCGCGAAATCTACGACCTCGTCTTCAAGCTGGCCGGCGACGGGCTGGCGATTGCCGTGATCAGCTCCGAACTGCCCGAGCTTCTGCATCTGGCCGATCGCATCCTGGTCATGGCCGAGGGCCGCCAGCGTGGAATCCTGTCCCGCGCCGAGGCCAGCGAGGAGGCGATCATGCGGCTTGCCGCGCCAAGACTTGCCACACCAAGACGGGCAGCGAGACCAGCCCCATGAACCTTATCAGCCTTGTTTCCCGCACCAAGCTGTACTGGGGGCTGATCGCCATCTTCCTGATCGGCGTGTTCGGCTCACCGATCAGCTCCAAGGGCAACAACATCTTCCTGTCCTACGGCAACCTGCTCGACGTGCTGCGCCAGGTGTCGACCACCGGCCTCATCGCCACCGGCATGACGGCGGTGATCCTGACCGGCGGCATCGATCTTTCCGTCGGCTCGCTGATGGCGATCTGCTCGGTTGTCTGCGCCATGCTGCTCACCGTGCCGGGCGTCACGCCCTCGGCAGCGCTCGGCGTGCCGACGACCGCGCTGGCGGCGCTTTGCCTCGGCGTGCTGGCCACCCGCTTCATCCTGCTCAACATCGAGAAATCCCGCGCCGGGACGGAAGCCGGACGCGACGCGCGACTGGACAAGGCGCGCGGGCTGATCATTCCGGGCGTCGTCGGCGTGGCGCTGTGCTGCCTTTCGCTGTGGTACCTGCTGCCGCAGGTCGAGACCAAGTTCGGCGTGCTCGGCGTGCTGCTGGTGGCGCCTTGCGTCGGCCTTCTGTTCGGCACCATCAACGGCTTCATTATCGTCGCCGGCCGGCTGCAGCCCTTCATCGTGACACTTGCGATGATGGTGACGGCGCTCGGCATCGCCAGGCTCACCGCCGGCCAGAACAACGCGGTGCTGCCGGTCTATACCGGCTCGAACGCCACCGCCGATTTCGAGATCCTGCGCTCGCTGGTGTTCGGCATCGTGCCGATGCCGGGCCTGTTCTTCCTCGGCGCGGTCGTGATCTACGGCGCGGTGCTGCGCTTCACGCCGTTCGGCCGCTATGTCTACGCCATCGGCGGCAATGAGGAGGCGGCGCGGCTTTCCGGCATCGCCGCCGGGCGCGTCAAGATAGCCACCTATGCGGTGTCGGGCCTGCTCGCCGGCATCGCGGCGGTGCTCTACGTGGCGCAATACCGCCAAGGCAAGCCCGATGCCGGCGCCGGGCTGGAGCTCGACGCCATCGCCGCCGTGGTCATCGGCGGCACCAGCCTGATGGGCGGGCGCGGCAGCCTGGTCGGCACCTTCTGTGGCGTGCTGATCTTCGGCCTGCTGTCAAACATCTTGCAGCTGCACAACATCAATTCGAACCTTCAGCTGGTGCTGAAGGGGGCGATCATCATCGGCACCGTGCTCGTGCAGGAGCGCAACGCCGGCGATCTTCTCAGCTATCTGCGCCTGCCCGGCGGACGGACGGCGCAAAAGGAAACGGCCGCAGCCAAGCGGCCGTCACAGGAGACCTCGTCTCTATAATCCGGAGGAAACAGGACCATGAAACGACGTGATATGCTGAAGCTCGCCACCTTCGCGGCGGCGCTTGTGACGACCACCGCGCTCTTTTCCGGCAACCATGCCTTTGCCCAAGACAAGAAGTGGAAGATCGGCTTCTCGCAGGTGACGACCATCGAACCCTGGCGCGCCCAGTTCAACAAGGACATCATCGCGGAAGCCGCCAAGCACCCGGAGGTCGAGCTGATCATCACCGACGGCGAGGACAAGACCGAAAAGCAGGTCGCCGACGTCGAGAACCTGATCCGCCAGGAGGTCGACGCGCTGCTGGTCTCGCCGAAGGAATCGGCCGGCCTGACCGGCGTGGTGCAGCAGGCGATCGACGCCAAGATCCCGGTGTTCGTGCTCGACCGCAATGTCGAAACCAAGGACTACACGCAGTTCGTCGGCGGCGACAACAAGCTGATTGGCCGGGCGGCTGGCGAATATGCCGTCGAGCTCCTGGGCGGCAAGGGCAAGGCGGCCGGCAACGTCGTCGAGATCTGGGGCGGCATGGGCACGCAGCCGGCGCATGACCGCCATGATGGCTTCCATGAATTCACCGACAAGGAGCCGGGCATCAAGTACCTGCTCGACCAGCAGTCGGGCGACTGGAAGCAGGACCAGGCCTATAACATCATGGCCAACGCGCTGAAGACCAACGAGAAGATCGATCTCGTCTACGGCCATAATGATCCGATGGCCTATGGCGCCTATCTCGCGGCCAAGGATGTCGGGCGCGAAAAGGACATCAAGTTCATCGGCATCGACGGCCTGCCCAATGAAGGCGTGCAGATGGTGAACAAGGGCGAGCTGACCGCGACCTTCACCTATGTCACGCCGGGCGCCGAGGGCCTGCGCCAGGCGATCAAGTTCCTGAAAGGGGAGAAGGTCGAGAAGACCATCACCCTGCCGACGGAAAAGATCACCAAGGACAACGCTGCCAAGATCTTGAAGGACAACGGGCTCTAGATTCTGTTTGACGCAATTCCGAACGGAAAACCGCTGCGGCTTTTCGTGGAATTGCTTGAAGTCCGCAACCCCTGCCGGGCCACGCGCCCGGCAGGGGTTTGCCCGAGCGCCAGGCGCTCCCCACAGCTTGCCGCCGGATGCGCGAAGCGTCGCCGCAATGCTGGTTTTCCGCTCTTTCGCGACCGAAAGTCACGCCCGAAACAGCAAGTCCTGACCTTCGCGGTCGGCAGATCTGTGTGCCCTAAGCGGCGCCGTTTCAAAAAAACCAAGCTGGAACAGTTAGATAGATCGACCTCGGACTGGCTCAGGCGCAGAGCGCGGCGGGTGTCTTCCGGCTCGCTGCCGAGACGTTGGACAGCTTACGCAGGATGCTTGCGCCTTGTGTCGCCTGTTCTTATATACGCGCCAGCCGTCCAGCCCTAAAAAGCGGGGACCATGACGGGATTTCTTGTGAACAGGGGCTTTCGTCGGAACGCCTTTTGAAGGGTCCAGAGAGCCTGCTTAGAGGAGAGATTAGAACAATGGCAAAAGTTATCGGTATCGATCTCGGCACCACCAACTCGTGTATCGCCATCATGGATGGCAAGGACCCCAAGGTGATCGAGAATGCTGAAGGCGCGCGCACGACGCCTTCCATCGTCGCCATTTCGAGCGACGGCGAACGTCTCGTCGGCCAGCCGGCCAAGCGCCAGGCGGTCACCAATCCGGAAAACACCATCTTCGCGGTCAAGCGCCTGATCGGCCGCCGCTATGACGACCCTGTGACGGAGAAGGACAAGAAGCTTGTCCCCTACAAGATCGTCAAGGGCGACAATGGCGACGCCTGGGTCGAGGCCGGCGGCAAGAAGCAATCGCCCAGCCAGATCTCGGCCATGATCCTGCAGAAGATGAAGGAGACGGCGGAAGCCTATCTCGGCGAGAAGGTCGAGAAGGCGGTCATCACCGTTCCGGCCTATTTCAACGACGCCCAGCGCCAGGCGACCAAGGACGCCGGCAGGATCGCCGGCCTCGAGGTGCTGCGCATCATCAATGAGCCGACAGCCGCCGCACTTGCCTATGGCCTGGAGAAGAAGGACGGCAAGACCATTGCCGTCTATGACCTTGGCGGCGGCACCTTCGATATTTCCGTGCTCGAAATCGGCGACGGCGTCTTCGAGGTGAAGTCGACCAATGGCGACACCTTCCTCGGCGGCGAGGACTTCGACATGCGCCTCGTCGAATATCTGGCGGCCGAGTTCAAGAAGGAACAGGGCATCGACCTCAAGGCCGACAAGCTCGCGCTGCAGCGCCTCAAGGAAGCCGCCGAAAAGGCCAAGATCGAGCTGTCGTCGACGACGCAGACCGAGATCAACCTGCCCTTCATCACCGCCGACGCCAGCGGCCCGAAGCACCTGACGATGAAGCTCACCCGGGCGAAATTCGAAAGCCTGGTCGAGGATCTCGTGCAGCGCACCATCGACCCCTGCAAGGCGGCGCTCAAGGATGCCGGCCTGAAGGCGGGCGAGATCGACGAGGTGGTCCTGGTCGGCGGCATGACCCGCATGCCCAAGATCCAGGAGATCGTGAAGCAGTTCTTCGGCAAGGAGCCGCACAAGGGCGTCAACCCGGATGAGGTCGTGGCGCTTGGCGCCGCCATCCAGGCCGGCGTGCTGCAGGGCGACGTCAAGGACGTGCTGCTGCTCGACGTGACGCCGCTGTCGCTGGGCATCGAGACGCTGGGTGGCGTGTTCACCAGGCTGATCGAGCGCAACACCACGATCCCGACCAAGAAGAGCCAGACTTTCTCGACCGCCGAGGATTCGCAGTCGGCGGTGACGATCCGCGTCTTCCAGGGCGAGCGCGAGATGGCGGCCGACAACAAGATGCTTGGTCAGTTCGACCTCGTCGGCATCCCGCCGGCGCCGCGCGGCGTGCCGCAGATCGAGGTCACGTTCGACATCGACGCCAACGGCATCGTCAACGTCTCGGCCAAGGACAAGGGCACCGGCAAGGAGCACCAGATCCGCATCCAGGCTTCGGGCGGTCTGTCCGACGCCGACATCGAGAAGATGGTGAAGGACGCCGAGGCCAATGCCGACGCGGACAAGAAGCGCCGTGCCCTCGTCGAGGCCCGCAACCAGGCCGAAGCGCTGGTGCATTCGTCCGAGAAGTCGCTGAAGGACTATGGCGACAAGGTCTCGGAGGCTGACCGCACCGCAATCTCGGATGCCATCGCCGCGCTGAAGACCGCGGCCGAGGGCGACGACCCGGCCGACATTGAGGCCAAGTCGCAGTCGCTCGCCGAAGTGTCGATGAAGCTCGGCCAGGCCATGTACGAGGCCTCGCAGAAGGAAGCGGCCGAAGCCGACGCCAAGGCGGACGCCGCCAAGGATTCGGACGTGGTCGATGCCGACTTCGAGGAAATCGACGAAGACGACGAGAAGAAGAAGTCGGCCTGAGCCGGCCGACGGCGGATCATGCGAAAAGCCCGGCGGAAGGCCGGGCTTTTTTGCAACCCCAGTCGAAAAAGTGACAGAAAAAACCCGGAGCGGCCCGGCTTAGTACTAGCATCCGGGAAACATCGCTCCTAAATCCAAGAACGTGCCGGCAAACGTCGCCAACAATGCTTGAAGACATTGAGCATCCGGACAGCGGGAAAAAATGAAAGCTGATTTCTACGAAACGCTGGGCGTGCAAAAAGGCGCCGACGACAAGGAACTCAAGAGCGCTTTCCGCAAGCTCGCCATGCAGTTCCATCCCGACCGCAACCCCGGCGACCACGCCTGCGAGCACAAGTTCAAGGAGATCAACGAAGCCTACGAGACGCTGAAGGACCCGCAGAAGCGCGCCGCCTATGACCGTTTCGGCCACGCCGCCTTCGAGGGCGGCATGAACGGCGCCGCGCACGGTTTCGGCGCCGGCGGCTTCGCCGACATCTTCGAGGATATTTTCGGCGACATGATGGGCGGCCGCCAGCGCCGTTCGTCGGGCGGCCGCGAGCGCGGCGCCGACCTGCGCTACAACATGGAGATCACGCTGGAAGAAGCCTTTTCCGGCAAGACGGCGCAGATCCGCGTGCCGGCCTCGATCTCCTGCTCGGAATGCTCCGGCAGCGGCGCCAAGCCCGGCACGCAGCCGGTGACCTGCTCCATGTGCCACGGCCACGGCAAGGTGCGCGCCACGCAAGGCTTTTTCTCGATCGAGCGCACTTGCCCGCAATGCCAGGGTCGCGGCCAGACGATCAAGGACCCCTGCCCGAAATGCGCCGGCCAGGGCCGCGTCACCGAGGAACGCTCGCTGTCGGTCAACATCCCGGCCGGCATCGAGGACGGCACCCGCATCCGGCTGGCCAATGAGGGCGAGGCGGGCCTGCGCGGCGGACCGCCCGGCGACCTCTACATCTTCCTGGCGGTCAAGCCGCACGAATTCTTCCAGCGCGACGGCGCCGATCTCTATTGCAAGGTGCCGATCTCGATGACGACGGCGGCCCTTGGCGGCTCCTTCGAGGTCACTACGCTCGATGGCACCCAGACCAAGGTCAAGGTGACGGAAGGCACGCAGAACGGCCGCCAGTTCCGCTTGAAGGGCAAGGGCATGCCGGTGCTGCGCCAGCCCAATGTCGGCGACCTCTACATCCAGACGGCGGTCGAGACGCCGCAGAACCTGACGCGCCGCCAGCGCGAACTGCTGGAAGAGTTCGAGCAGATCTCCTCGAAGGACAATTCGCCCCAGTCGAGCGGCTTTTTCGCGCGCATGAAGGACTTCTTCGAGTCGTTCGGCGAAAACTGATTGCCGCAGGCGCGCATTTCGCACGGCATCGGGGGCGATCCGGTGCCCAAGCGTCATCAACACCTTATGCCAGCTTGACGCCTTGCCTTGTCCCACCCACCTGCTAAGTAGCGGAGCGGGAGGCTGAGCATTGAGGAGAGCTCGTGATGGCACGTAGTCCCGGGTTGCGCAAAGCGCTGGCCGAAAAATTCGACGACGAGCTGAAGTTCTTCAAAGGCTGGATCGACAAGCCGAAAACGGTCGGCTCGATCGTTCCCACCAGTTCCGTCACCGCCCGCAAGATGGCGTCGATCGTCAATCCGAGATCGGGCCTTCCGGTGCTCGAAGTCGGGCCCGGCACAGGTGTGATCACCCGCGCCATCCTGGCCCAGGGCGTGAAGCCCGAAAACCTCTACGCGGTCGAATATTCGACCGACTTCGTGCGTCATCTGCGTGGGCTCTATCCCGGCGTCAACGTCATCGAGGGCGACGCCTTCAATCTCAATGCCACGCTCGGCGACAAGCGCGACATGGTGTTCGATTCGGTCGTCTCCGGCGTGCCGCTGCTCAATTTCCCCGTTGCCCAGCGCATCGCCTATATCGAAAGCCTGCTCGACCGCATTCCCGCCGGACGGCCGATCGTGCAGCTGACCTATGGCCCGCTGTCGCCGATCCCAGCCGGGCGCGGCGACTACACGGTCGAGCATTTCGATTTCATCTTCCGCAACATCCCGCCGACGCAGCTGTGGATCTACCGGCGCGCAGGCCATTAGTTTCTACCTGCGAAAGTGTTTCGGGCATCGCCAGTGGCGGCAGCGTGCTGGCGACTGGCCGAAACGCCCGTCACGTCGTCATCCACGGGCGGAGCAAGGAGCGAAGCGACGCGGCGCAGACCCGAGGATCATTCCGTGACTTCGAAGCGTTGCGACGATCCAGAATTCTGCCCCGCTGCGCTCTGCGATTGGGGTAACGGAATGGATCCTCGGGTCTTCGCGACGCCGCTTCGCGGCTGCTTCGCCCGTGGATGACGAAGTTGGTAGGTGGCGACCAATCCTCGAACGTTTTCTGCCACCCCTCGTTGATTTGAATGCTCCTTGGCTGTACCTGTCCCCGAACAAGGGTGGCCAATGGCAGTGATCCCACGAATTCTCGTCTTCGCCGGCTCGGCCCGGAGCGGCGCCTTCAGCGGCCGGACCGCCGATGTGGCGCAGAAGGAACTGGCCATGCAGGGCGCGGAGGTGACGCGCATCTCGCTCGGCGACTATCCGCTGCCGATCATGGACGAGGACCTGGAAAAGGAAAAAGGCATCCCCGAAAACGCCATCAAGCTCGGCCGGCAGATTACCGCGCATGACGGGCTGCTGATCGCGACGCCCGAATATAACGGCTCGATCCCGCCATTGCTCAAGAACTCGATCGATTGGGTGAGCCGGGTACGGCGCGAGGGCAGCCATACGTTCAGGCCGCTTGCCGGCAAGCCGGTCGGGCTCTGTTCGTCCTCAGGGGGCAAGTTCGCCGGCATACGTTGCATCAACCATTTGCGCGCGGTGCTGGTGCGCTGCCAGATGGAGGTGATCACGCCCGAATGCTCGGTCTCCGAGGCCGGCGAAGCATTCGCCGAGGACGGACAATTCAGGGACGCCAGACTACAGCAATCGATGGAGCGCCTATGCCGTACACTGATCGAAACCTCGCGCATGCTGTCCACCCGGATCGAGGCGTGATCAATTTCGCGGAGGCCGACACTATGCGGGACAGGCTGATCGTTGGGCTGGACCTGCCGACGCTGAAGGAGGCTGAGAGAGCGGTGCGCGAGCTCGAAGGCGCTGTTTCCTTCTACAAGATCGGCTACCAGCTCGCCTTCGCCGGCGGATTGGACTTCGCGCGGGAGCTCGCCAGCAGCGGCACGAAGGTGTTTCTCGACATGAAGCTGCTCGACATCGACAACACGGTCGCCAAGGGCGTCGAGAACATCGTCAAGATGGACATGACGATGCTGACGCTGCATGCCTATCCAAAAACCATGAGAGCGGCTGTCGAGGCGGCCAGGGGCAGCGAGCTCTGCCTGCTTGGCGTGACGGTGCTGACCTCGATGGACGAGCAGGACGTGATCGACGCCGGCTATGAATACGACCCGCACACGCTGGTGCTCAGGCGCTCCGAACAGGCGCTGCATGCCGGCATGGGCGGCATCGTCTGCTCGGCTGAGGAGGCCGAGGCGGTGCGCCGCATCGTCGGACCCGATCTGGCGGTGGTGACGCCGGGCATCCGGCCCGCAGGCAGCGCCCATGGCGACCAGAAACGCGTGGTGACGCCGGCGCAGGCGATCCGCAACGGCTCCAGCCACCTTGTCGTCGGCCGGCCGATCGTCGCCGCGCCGGACCGGCGCGCCGCGGCAGAGGCGATTCTCGCCGAAATGCAATCCGCCTGAGGACCGGCCCTCTTTCGCAAAAAAACACACAGGAGAAAAAAAGAATGCCGAAGGGATATTGGATCGCCCGTGTCGATGTGCGCGACGCCGAGGGCTACAAGGACTATGTCGCCGCCGCGAAGCTCGCATTCGACCGCTTCGGCGCGAAGTTCCTGGCGCGCGGCGGCGAGCACGAAAAGGCCGAAGGGCCGGGGCGCGCCCGCAACGTCATCATCGAGTTCGAATCGCTGGCCGTGGCGCATGACTGCTACCACTCGCCGGAATACCAGCGCGCCGCCGCCATCCGCCAGAAAGTGGCCGATGGCGAGATCGTGCTGGTCGAGGGCGTCTAGGTTCGGCGAAGCAGGCAGATCGGCTGTTGCTGCGCGGCTTACATTGGAGATTGCCGAAAACGCCCAGCTGTCGTCATCCACGGGCGGAGCAAGGAGCGAAGCGACGCGCGCAGACCCGAGGATCCATTCCGTGACTTCGAGGCGCCGCTACGATCCAGAATTCTGCTCCGCTGCACTCCGTGGCCAAGGTAACGGCATGGATTCCAGGGTCTGCACGCGTCGCTTCGCTCCTTGCTCCGCCCTGGAATGACGAAGTTGTTAGGGCTCAGCCAATCATGAAGGTCACGACTTCAACCTGTTAGCCGAAGAGCCGGTTGGCCGCCGTCTCCGCCATCCCATCGGCGAGTTCCATGCCCCACTGCTTTCGGCAATAGTCGCGGAAATCGAAGCAGGGCAGGCCGGGGCAGACTTCGAACTCGATGAGGTGCACGGTATCGTCGGCCTCGACCCTGAAGTCGACGGAAAAGACGTCCCCCAGGCCCAGAGCGCTTATCAGCTTCTGCGCGATGGCGCGGATTTTTCGATCCGCCTCAGGCTGACTGGCGCCCACGGCCTCAAGTTCCGGCTCGGCATAGGTGCCAGCATCCTTCGCCGCCTGACCGGTCTGGCCATAGAGTGCCATCGAGTCGACCATGGTCTGGAAGTCGCCGCCGGAACCGACGAAGAATATGCCCAAAGCCTCGACGCCGGTTTCTTCCTTCAACCCAAGAAAGCTCGCCCGCACGTTGCGGCCGGCGACATAGGGCTGGACGACGACATCGTCGCGGTAATGCGAAAAAACGCGGCGGCTAAGCTCCAGCGCATGGCCGAGATCGGCGGTGCGCGAATCCGGCCAGATGCCGATCTTGGCGCCGAGCCGGTTGGGTTTCACGAACCAGCCCTTGGGCGAGGCCGGCGGCTCGACCAGCCATTCGCCGTTGCGCGCCAGGCCGGCCTGCGGCGCCGGCAGGCCGAGCGCGCCGAGCACGGCGCCCGAACGCAGCTTGTCCTGGCAGAGCGCGAACAGCGAATCGTCGGCGCCGATGGTGCGCAGCCCCTTTAGCCGAGCCAGCGCAGGTGCTGCGCCACCACGGAAGTAGGCGATACCGTCGGTAAGCGTCCAGACCAGCGTCGTTGCCGGATCGGCATCCGCCAGAACCGGCGCCGCGTTGTCGAGCTCGACAGGCTTGAAGGCGAGGCCGCGCCTTTCGCAAGCCTCGGCAAGCTGGTTGAATTCCGGTGCAAGGTCGGTCGACTGCGCCAGATAGGACGAGATCTCGATGGCGCGCTCTGCCGGATGACCATGGGCGACCAGCCGGTCGAAACAGGCCTTTTCCGGTTCGTAGACAAGGATCAAGGTCGGCTGCGGCATCGAAAGCTCCGGGAAATCAGGCGCGTACCATCGCATGCCCGAAGTGGCCGGCTTGCGGGAAACCGACCGAACCGAGGCGATTGCGCGACAGTAAGCCGGCCGCCGCATCTCTTGTCTTGATGCAATTCCGGATGGAACACTCCGGCGAAGATTGCTCCCATACCCCAGCACGGATTTGACCGCGGGCTATGTTTGCCTTGGGGAGCAGCCTTGGAGATTAGCCGAAACCCCGTCACGATCGTCATCCACGGGCGGAGCAAGGAGCGTAGCGACGCGCGCAGACCCGAGGATCCATTCCGTTACATCGAGGCGCCGCTCACGGTGCAGAATTCTGTTCCGCTGCGCCCTTCGGCCGAGGTCACGGAATGGATTCCGGGGTCTGCGCGACGCCGCTTCGCGGCTGCTTCGCCCTGGAATGACGAGTTGAGAGGCTCGGCCAATCTCCGGCGTTTGCGCTGATTTTCATGGAATGAAAGGTGAAAACCTTGCCTGCCGACAACCGGGACCTTCAAAATGCCTGTGTCGGAAACTAGCCGATCAGCACGCGCGGCTCGAAGCGCCCCTTGACTGGAATGTCGAGCAGGAAGGTCATGCCGGCCTGCGGGTCGAGCGCGCGCTGCTTCTCGTCCTTGCCTTTCCAGGCGGAGGTCACCGCCAGCCGGTCGGCCTTTGCACCGACAAAGGCCGGGCAGGAAGCCTGCGTCACCGGCATGGCGATCTCGCGCAGCAGCGTGCCGTCCGGCGCATAGGCCTTCACCGCCTTGCCGCCCCAGACGGCGTTCCACAGCACGCCGTCGCGGTCGACGACCGAACCGTCAATATAGCCTTTCGAGGAGCGATGGTCGACGAACACTTTCACCTCGCCGGCCGGCAGGCCGGTCGCCGGATCGCAGGCGACACGCATCAGAAGCCCGGTCGCGGTGTCGGTGTAGTAGGCGATTTTGCCGTCCTCCGAGAAGCAGATGGAATTCGAGACTGTGATGCCCGAAAACAGCCGGCGCAATTCGCCCTTGAAGAACCAGTAGATCGACCCGGCGCCCTTCTGCTCGTCCTTGCCCATCGTGCCGGTCCACAAGGCGCCGCAGGAATGAACGCGCGAATCGTTGGAGCGCGTCAGCGGATTGTCGGCCTCGATCGGCGTGTGCAGCGTCAGCTTGCCGGTCTTGATGTCCCGGACTTGCAGGCCGACTTCGGTGGCAATGAGCTGCCGGTCGGCGTCGATGACCGCGATGGCGCTGGCCATGACGCCTAGATCATGCACTTTCAGCGCCCCGGCGAGCGGCTTTTCCAGAAGCTTGCCGTTGACGATGTCGAACCAGAACAGCGTGTCGGTGGCGGGATCGTAGCTCGGACCCTCGCCGAGCTCGCAGATATGGTCGGAAAAAACCGAAACGCCATTCATCACGCCACTCCGAAAGCTTCATCCCAGGCGGCGACCGCGGCGCGGGCGCGCTGCGCCACGTCCTCGACGCTCGCACCCGGCTTGTAGAGGCTCGATCCCAGCCCGAAGATACTGACGCCGACCGCTTTGTAGCCGGCGAAATCCTTGTCGGAAACGCCGCCGACGGCGCCGACAAGCGTCGTTGCCGGCAGCACGGCGCGGATCGCCGCGATGCCGCTCGATCCAAGCACGCTTGCCGGGAAGAATTTCAGCGCCGAGGCGCCGAGGCGGATCGCCTGGAAGGCTTCGGTCGGCGTGAACACGCCCGGCATCGTCACCATGCCGTATTGCATGGCGCGGCCCATGACCTCGGCATCGATGTTGGGGCTGACCAGCAACTTGCCGCCGGCCTTGTGCAAGGCATCGACGTCCGTCGCCGTCAGCACCGTGCCGGCGCCGATCAGCGCGCTTTTCGGCAGCGCCTTGACCAGATCGGCGATGGAGAGGAACGGCTCCGGCGAATTGAGCGGCACTTCGATCGCCTCGATGCCGGCATCGTGGACCGCCCGGCCGATCACCACCGCCTCGGACGGCTTCAGGCCGCGCAGGATGGCGACAAGGCCGCGCTTCAGTTTCGGGAAGGGTGCGGTCTGGCTCATGAAGCGCCTCCAATCATGCCGTTCTCGCGCGCGGCTTCGACGAGGCCGGCGCGCACCGCTTCATCGGCGTCCACGCTGCGAAAGGCAAGGCCGGCGAGGTCGAGCGCTGTGCCATAAAGCTCGGCCAGCGCGCCGGAGGCGATCAGCGCCACCGGCGCTTCGCTGGCGCCGTAGCGCCGCCTTGCCGAGGCGATTTCGCCGCCGATCAGCAGCCCGGACAGGCAGGCCGCCGCGTCAGTGGGCTGCAGATCCTGCAGAAGCCCGGCGGCGCGGATGGCAAACAGTTTCGAGGTGACGTCGCCGCCTTCGCCCAAAGCCCGCTCGCACCACTGACGGAAGAACGGACTGCGCGCGGCAACCGGAGCGGGATGCTCGCCGAGCGAATGTTTCAGGATCGAGTGTGTGGCCAGCACGGAGAACAATTCGCCGGTGGGCCAGGTGCCGAAGCCCGTGACCACGCCGTCCGCGACCGCGACCCATTTCGAATGCGTGCCGGGCATGCAGACGAGGTGGCGTCCCTTTGCCGGCAAACCGGCGCCGGCAAGCTGGGTTTCCTCGCCGCGCATCACGTCGGGCGCGTCGGCCAGCCGCTGGGCGAGACCGGGCACGATGCGCATGTCGCGGCCCGAGCCCGCGATGCGGGCGGCGCCGCGCAAGATCGCGCCGATCGGCGCCGGCACGGTGACGTAAGGCGCCTCGATCCAGCCCTGCCGGGAACCGGCCATGCCGCAGATGATGACCGGCAACATGTCCGGCGCGCCCATCGCGGCAAGATGGCCTTCCAACACGTTCGAAAAGCCCTTTTCGCGGGCGGTGATCAGCCCGTCGTCGCCGCGCCGCTCGGCAAGCACCTTGCCCGAGCCGTCGAGCAGCCAGGCCCTGAGCCTGGTCGTGCCCCAGTCGAGCGCAGCGACCGCTGGTGCCGGGCTCACAGGAAGCCTCCATCGACGATCAGCATCTGGGCTGTCAGCATGCGCGAGGCGTCCGACGCCAGGAACAGCACCGTGCCGACCATGTCGTCGGGCTGCATGACATCCTTGATGCACTGCTTGGCGACATGGGCGGCGAGCGCCTCGTCAGTGACCCAGAGCTTGCGTTGCCGTTCGGTGATGACCCAGCCTGGCGCCACCGCGTTGACGCGGATTCGGTCGGCGCCGAGCTTGCCGGCGAGGCCCTTGGTCAGGCCGAGGATGCCCGCCTTGGCCGCGGTGTAGGCCGGCATATCGGGGTGGTTGATCAGATAGGAGGTGGAGGTGAAGTTGATGATCGAGCCGCCGCCGACGCGCTTCATGCCGGGCGCCACGGCCTGGGCGGTGAAGAAATGCGGGCGCAGGTTGATCGCAAGGTTGTTGTCCCAGAATTCGACGGTGACGTCTTCCACTGCGTGACGCTCGTCGAGCGCGGCATTGTTGACCAGCACCGTGACGTCGCCATGCGCCTCGGCCGCTTTGGCAACGGCGGCGCGCAGCGCCGCGATGTCGCGCAGATCGGCCCTGAGGTAGAGCGGGCGGCGGCCGAGCTCCTTCTCCAGCCGGTCGGCAAGGGCGGTGCTTGGCTCGTCGGCGATGTCGATGAAAGCGACCTTGGCGCCCTGCCGCACAAAGCCTTCGGTGAGCGCAGCACCAATGCCGGAACCGCCGCCGGTGATCAGCACCGAGGCGCCGTCGAGGTCGGCGAAACGCGCCGATGGCATCATGATCCGTTCTCCCGTTTTGCCGGCGCGCATCCTAGCCACGCCGGGCCCGGGAGCAAGGACGAAATGGCGGTTTCGGTAGCTTATGTCCGACAAATGAGGTCTGCACCTCCGCCTCCCGGAAGCGGCTCAAGGTTTGTTGAGATTCAGGTCAGGCCGAATCGAAAATGGTGGGTTCCGAGAACCGGAGCGGGGCGTGCTTAAAGTACGTGAGCACCGGAAGCGCAGGAGACCGCCATTTGCAAACCGGCCTCACCTGAATACCAACAGACCTTGTCAGATCGCCTTGGCGTGCAGCGCTCCGCGATAGGAATCGCGCAGATAGCCGAGCGTGGCGTCGGCATCGGCCGGCTTGCCGAACAGATAGCCCTGCCCGCCGGCGCAGCCGAACTGGACGAGGCGGTCGGCCTGCGCTTCGTCCTCGATGCCTTCGGCGACGACATCCATGCCGAGCCCTTCGCACATTGCGAGAATGGCGCGGATGATGTGCTCCGACGGCCTATCGTCGAGGATGGAGGAGACGAAGGCGCGGTCGATCTTGAGCTTGTCGAAATGGAACTCGCGCAAGCGGCCGAGCGACGACTGGCCGGTGCCGAAATCGTCGAGCGAGACGCGGATGCCGACGCGGCGCAAATCCTCGACGATCTTCTCGGCCGAGGCCGGATCGTTCATCAGGCCAGTCTCGGTGATCTCGATCTCCAGCCGGCGTGGATCGAAGCCGGTGCGGTCGAGGATGGCCAGGATATGCAGGCCGGTGTTCTGGTCGACGAGCTGCGAGGGCGACAGGTTGAAGGACAAGAACAGCTCCTTCGGCCAGCTGCGCGCCGCCTCGGCCGCCTTGCGCAGCACCAGCTGCGACAGCGGGCCGATGATGCCGCGTTCCTCGGCGATCGGGATGAAGACGGATGGCGGCACGACGCCGAGGTCGCGGTCGGTCCAGCGCGCCAGCGTCTCGAAGCCGATGGTGCGGCGGCTGCTCAAATCGACGATCGGCTGGAAATGCGGTTCGACCTCGCCGGCCGAGACGGCGCGGCGCAGCGCCTGCTCGATGCGGGTGACGCGCTTGGCCGCCTCTTCCATCTCGCGGGTGTAGACGACGACGCGGCCGCGGCCCGAACGCTTGGCGTGATAGAGCGCAGTCTCGGCCTTGTTGAGAAGGATCTCGGTGGTCTCGTCGCCGGAATAGAACAGCGAGCAGCCGACCGAGGCCGAAAGCCTTGCGGTGCGCTCGCCGACATCATAGGGCGCCGACAATATCTCGATCAGCATGCGCGACGTCTCGGCCGCCTGCTCCTCCGAGAACACCATCGGATAGAGGTAGGCGAACTCGTCGGCGCCGATGCGGCAGACGGTGGAATAGCCATCCATCGAAGCGCGCAGCCGCATCGCCACCTGGATCAGGATGTCGTCGCCGGCCTTGTGGCCGAACAGGTCGTTGATCGGCTTGAAGCCGTCGAGGTCGAGGATGCCGACGGTAAAGGGCGCGGGATCGTCGGCGCGGTCGCTGATCAGGCGATCGACCTTGTCGAAGAAGCGACGATGGTTGCCGAGCCCGGTCAACGAATCCGTGAAGGCCAGATCCGTATTTTCCTTGCCTGGCTGGCCGGTGCCAAACGTCGTTTGCATCATGCCTCTGTTCTGATGTCGGTATTTATGGCCAGAGTGGCAGCAAAGCGTTTAGGAAAAGTATCGGAAAATCGATTTTTCCATCGTCCAGAAGCTGCTTGGCACATCGCCGGCTCAGCTTTGGACAAGAAATGGCAGCCCAACCTCCAATATTCGTTTATGCACAATTGCTAATATAAGTATCGAACGGTCTCTTCTGGAATGCAATTGCGCAGCAAACGCCGTTTCGCACCTTCGGGAATTGCTTTAGCCAGCTTGCTTTAGGCGATAGAGCTCGATCGGGCTGCCCTTCTCGCCGATCGGCTCGAGCCAGTCCGGCACGGAGCCGCGCAGCAGGCCGGCAAGGAAACCCTGCGGCGCCTTCCGGGTCAGGATCAGGGTCTCGACATTGCCGGGGCAGATGGCGACGAGGCCGA
Organism: Mesorhizobium sp. CA6; assembly: GCF_020165035.1. Lineage (NCBI taxonomy): Bacteria > Pseudomonadati > Pseudomonadota > Alphaproteobacteria > Hyphomicrobiales > Phyllobacteriaceae > Mesorhizobium > Mesorhizobium sp. CA6. The sequence continues at coordinate 51,665 of NZ_JAIUHI010000018.1, forward strand.
CGCGATGCGCCTCGACGATTGCCCGCGCGTCATCGGCCGAGCCGAGAAAGGCGTCCAGCGCCAGGAGATTGCCGGCGACGTTGCGATGATAGGGGCCGGCGAAAACGCGATGGCCGCTATAAGCGAGGACCGGCGCTCCGAGATTGGAGATCGTCAGCACGGTGGTATCGGCCATGCCGCCGAGTGGCGCAAAACTGGCCTTCTTCTGGCAAGTCCTGTCCGAGGCGCCGCCGTCCGCGACGGGTTTGCCTTTCTCGAACGCCACCGAGGCGGCCGCGGCGACGCCCGTCCAGACCGGGTTGATCGAGACCAGCCAGACGGCCGCAAGGCGCAGCGCCACGCCGAGCGAGGAGCTGGCTTCGGCCCGCGCCCGCCATTTTGCGATCCAGGCCGACAACGGAACGACGGCAAAGGCGATCGAGAAGGTGGTGCCGCGCACCTGCCAGGCGCCGATCGCGAAGGCGACGACGAGCAGTGCCGCAACGAGACTGTCCTGCCGCCGCCAGCCGCCGCGGCGCAAGTGCCGTGCCATCAGGACGATCGCGACCAGCGGCGTCGCGTAACGCGCCGCCACGCGCGCCGGATCGCGGACAAGCAGCGCGAACAGCGACTGGGCCTCGTCGATATGGTCGAGCCACAGTTCCTTGAGGCGCGGATCGAGGGAGGCATAAGGCGCGGAGAGGCATTGCGGGAACAGCACCGCCACGACCACGCCGAGCACGACCCCCAGAAGCGCAAGCGACCCCAGCCTGCGCCGCCAGCTGCCGGCGGCAGGCTCTATGAAGGCGATTGCGGCAAGCCACACGCCCGCAATGGCCGCGATGACAAACTGCGCGACCGAGAAGGCGTCGCACTGCGCCACGCCCCATGCGGAAGGCGGAACGGTGACGGCGAAGACAAGCGCCGCGACACCGGCAAAGCCGAGGCCGAAATTCCGGGCGATCGCCCGTTCGCCGCCTGGATCGGCGACGAACAGCAGCGCCACGCACACGCCGATGGTGGCGACATAGGGCACGGTTTCCATGCCGACGGCGAGCGTCAGCGCGGCGCAGAGGCCGGACAACAACGCGGCCCAGCGTCGGGAGGGCGCCTCGAGCAGCAAAGCGAGGCTCGCCATGGTCAGCATCAGCTGGGCGTTGTGGTGATCGAGCGCGCCGGGGTCATAGATGCCGATGAAATAATAGCCGGCGGCGCCGATCAGGATGGCGGGCAGCACCGCGCCGCCACCGCCGAAGCTGCGCGCGGCGCGGGCGGTGAAGAACAAAGTCGACCAAAAGAGCAGCGCCGGCCAGAGTACCTGCGCCACGTCCTCGCCGAGCGGCCTGCTGCCGGTGAGCGCCGAGGCGGCAAATGCGATGGCGGCGATCGGCGCGTCGACCAGCCGCGACCAGTGCATGACGAAGCCGCCTTCCAGCCCCATCCGGTATTGGTGCAGGTCGAACCAGCCCTGGCCGGCGAGCAGGTCGCGGACCTCGACGAGGCGCAGCAGATTGTCGTTGTCGCCGCCGGCATCGGTCAGTTGGCCAAAGCCGGCCCATGCATCGATAACGAATGCGAGCAGGGCGGCAAGCAGCGCCAGCGTCAGATCGGACTTCCAGGCGGCGCCGGTCTCGGCTGTGCCCATTGCGGTGGCCTTTGAAGGGAGAGGATCGGTTTTAAACCTAGCCTTAACGGCTTCAATAAATAGTAAAACGGCTCGACAGGGCCGGCATGAGCACGGCCGGAGGCTGGATCGAGCGTCCGGAGACAGACATGCCGCATGCAGTCCGCCACGAGCCGGTCATCGCCGTGCTCCTGCCTTGCTACAACGAGGAGCTGACGATCGGCGAGGTCGTGCGGCGCTTCCGCGAGACGCTGCCCTCGGCCGCGATCTATGTCTACGACAACAATTCCAAGGACCTCACGGCGCTGAAAGCCCGCGCCGCCGGCGCCGTCGTCGTGCGCGAGCCGCGCCAGGGCAAGGGCAATGTGGTGCGGCGCATGTTCGCCGACATCGACGCGGATATCTATGTGATGGCCGACGGCGACGGCACCTATGCGCCGGAGGATGCGCCGCAGCTGATCAACGTCCTGCAGACCGAGCGCTCCGACATGGTGGTAGGCACCAGGCGCGGCGTGAGCGACGATGCCGGCCGCAACGGCCACGCTTTCGGCAACCGCCTCTTCAACCGCCTCTACAAGGGTCTGTTCGGGACCGACTTCACCGATATCTTCTCCGGCTACCGGGTCTTTTCGCGCCGCTTCGTCAAAAGCTTTCCGGCCGTTTCCGGCGGCTTCGAGATCGAGACCGAGATGTCGGTGCATGCCTCGCAGCTGAAGCTGCCGGTGAGCGAGATGGCGCTCGATTACGGCCGCCGCCCGGAAGGCTCGTCGTCGAAGCTGTCGACCTTCCGCGACGGCGCCAGGATATTGTGGATGTTCGCCATGCTGGTGAAGGAGACGCAGCCATTGCGCTTCTTCGGCACGTTCGCGCTGTTCTTCCTGGCGGCCAGCATCGGCCTGATGATCCCGGTGCTGGTCGAGTTCGCGCAGACGGGGCTGGTGCCGCGCATGCCGACCTGGGTGCTGTCGATCGGCATGCTGCTGTTGGCCATGCTGTCGATGATGACCGGGCTGATCCTCGATTCGGTGTCGCGCGGGCGGGCCGAGCAGAAGCGCATCTTCTATCTGTCGATTTCCTCCGGCCGGGCCGAGCGCGGAATATCCGGACAGGCCTCGCCCAAGAGCGAGGCGGGCAAGTCCTCGCGGGCGGCATAGTGGACCGCCTCGTCCGCTTCATCCTTACCGGCGGCATCGGCTTCGTTGCTGACGCCGCGGCGCTCTGGCTGCTGCTTGCCGCCACGCCGCTCGGCCCGATGGCGGCGCGCCTGCTGTCGATCGGCTTCGCGCTCTGCGTCACCTGGCAGATCAACCGCCATCTGACCTTCGCGCCGTCGAGCCGGGGCATCGCGCAGGAAGGCGCCCGCTATGGCGGTGTCGGCGTCGCCGCCGGCGTCGTCAACTATCTAGTCTATTGCGCCGTCCTGTTCGCCCTGCCGGCGCTGCCGCCGCTGGCCGCGCTGGCCTTTGCCTCGATCGTCGCGATGGCGCTGTCCTTCCTCGGCTACTCCAGGCTGGTCTTCGACCGCTGAGCGTCTGCACCAAGCGAGCACGATTGGCAGGCGCCGCCGATTTCCCTATATCGGGCGTCTGAGTTCCCCGGAGAGCCGCAAATGCCGTTGAAGATCGCCGTCCAGATGGACCATGTCTCCACCGTGTCGATCGCCGGCGACACGACCTTCGCGCTGTCGCTGGAGGCGCAGCGGCGCGGCCACAAGCTTTTCCACTACACGCCCGACCGGCTGTCGATGGTGGGCGGCAAGGTGTTCGCGCGCGTCGAGGAGATGCAGGTGCGCGACGAGAAGGGCAACCATTACGCGCTGGGCGAGAAGGTGCGCACCGACCTCTCCGACATGGACGTCGTGCTGCTCCGCCAGGACCCGCCCTTCGACATGAATTACATCACCACCACGCACATATTGGAGCGCATTCATCCGAGGACGCTGGTGGTCAACGACCCAGCCTGGGTGCGCAACAGCCCGGAAAAGATCTTCGTCACCGAATTCCCAGACCTGATGCCGGAGACGCTGATCACCAAGGACCCCCAGGAAGTGGCGACCTTCCGCAAGGAATTCGGCGACATCATCGTCAAGCCGCTCTACGGCAATGGCGGCGCCGGCATCTTTCATCTGCACGAGGCCGACCGCAATCTCGCCTCGCTGCTCGAAATGTTCGGCCAGTTGTTCCGCGAGCCCTATATCGTGCAGCGCTATCTCAAGGACGTGCGCAAGGGCGACAAGCGCATCATCCTTATCGACGGCGAGCCGGTGGGCGCCATCAACCGCGTGCCGGCCGAGCACGATTCCCGCTCCAACATGCATGTCGGCGGCCGCGCCGAGAAGACCGAGCTGACCGAGCGCGAGCGCGAGATCTGCGCCCGCATCGGACCGGCGCTCAGGGAGCGCGGCTTCATCCTGGTCGGGATCGACGTGATAGGCGACTACATGACCGAGATCAACGTCACCTCGCCGACCGGCGTGCGCGAAGTGCAGCGTTTTGGTGGCGCGGATATCGCCAGCCTGTTCTGGGATTGCGTTGAGGGGAAGCGGGGTAGTTTCCAGTCTAAGGCGGGTCCGATTGCGGATGAAACAAAAACATAAACTAGCAGACTGGATAGACCAGCGAGGGGGACAAGATGGCTACGGACAACGGGTACGAACTGGGTTCTGATCAGTTCGCTTTCTACTTCTTGGGAGAGAAGGGCATTGAAGCGAGCGAACTGGGAACGTTCCTGCAGCGTGCTGCTACAGTTGCTCGCAGAGGAGGCGCAGAACTTCGAGTCACAGCAATCGAACCCGGTAGTCTTGCCGTCATCATACGGGCAATAAGGCTTGCAAGTGCAGCATATGCGATACGGGAAGAGTTCAGTGCAACGCCAATCAAGACGACAGCCGCTACCGGTGCTTTAGTTACGCTCGTGATCGGTGCGCTTGTTAGGGCAATGTCGCCTGAGGCCTCTCAACCGCTCGCTAGAGTGGGCGCTGAGTTGGTGGAAAAGCAGCAAGTTGAAAGAATTGAGATCAGAACTCGGGACAAGACAATTGTTGTTATGGATCTGGACACCGCCATCCGTGTTCGAGAAATCGAGCGGGCATCAAAAGGCCCACGCCTGCTGCAAGCGACTGAGGTCCGCAGGCTTATGGAAGACGGTCGCGAGGGCAAGCTCACTGGCCGCGCGGTCGAAGTAGAAGGCGAGCTTCACTTTCGACCAGACGGGTACCGCTATCTGGTGCCAGTAAACATTGCAAGCGAAGCATTGGCAGCATTACTACCCGGCACGCATTTCAAAATCAGCGCTGATCTCCTGACGCGTAACGGACAGCCCGATACCATTATGATCCACAAAGCAACTCCCTTGGGCTGAGCTTTCTTCTGGTTTTGGATGCCAGTATAGATTTCGTAGCGGCTATTCTGGGTTGCGCAAGCCAAATGAAAATCTGGTTGGTCACGATTGCTGAGATATCGGCGAAAATTCGTCCGTCAGCTATCCTCCATAGTAGGACCTTCTAGGTCTTTCCGGGTGTCGAGCTGCCGATCTCGCGCTGCATTCCTACTCCACAATCGCCTTCTACGCCCCAACTTGTAGCGCTCTCCAAGATAGTTGGTAATCATCCTAAGGCGCTCAGCGGCTGGCGTAAGTTCAGCCAACTCCGGGTGCGCTTGAGAGACATCACCAACCTCCAACGCGCATTCGAAGAGATCGTCCCACACCTTATGGTTTCGGTCCGGCAAGCCTCTGCCATCGGCTAACACCCGCTCCAGATAGGCGCTCGGTAGGAGCTCCTCCGGTTTGGAAAGCAACTTGCTTTGGTTTCGGTTCAAGACGAGCAGTTCTTGCAGGATTGCATCGAATACCTCTAGGCTGCCGGCCGACCCTTTAACTGCAGGTGCTTTATTTATCTCCTCCAAACCTCCCTTCAGCTCCTGCTCAATTTTCGGCCAGAGGCCATCTACGGATTTCTCCACGCGCTCAACTGGGACAGCGTCATTGCCAACGCGCGCATTGATGTCTCTTAGCAATCTTTTGAAATCGCCTATCTCGGCCGCCACAGCATTGAATTGCGTGAGAGGTGGTGGGAGTTCGGATGGTTTGACGCCCACCAGGAAGGGTGCAACCTGCGCATCTCCCACTGACTTAGATAGCGCTCCAGCTTCAAACAAAATCCACGGTGCTAATAGATTCGATGGTGTCAGACAAAGTATGCCAAAACTATCTTTAGCTAGCTCCTCGGTAAGATCGGCTTGCCAACGTCCACCCTTCTTCAAATCCTCCGACGACATAAATGGTCGGACGCTCTGCAGAACGACCGGGAGCCACGTATAGAGCGTATTTGCGATGACATGGCTCTTTGCACCTGACCAACTAATAAAACGCTTGGCATTGATTCCCCCCTGATCGTTAATCAGCTTATATGATTCGAAGAGACTGAAAAGATTTCTCGATCCAAAATCTATCTCGTTAGCCGCGCCGGATTTGAATTCCATCGGACTCAGGTTCAGCCGACGTTGGTTCGCCAACGCTGCGACGCTCGCGCACCCATGTTCCCGTAATGTTCTTGCCTAAGCCGCAAATCTGTGGTTGTCTGGCGTGAGGTCTTGCGCGGCCTGATCGCAGCGCCGCGCGGGAGCCGACATCCGGGGGCTTGAAAGATGGTGGCGCGGGTTCGCACGGTGGCTTTCCAGGGCATCGAGGCTTTGCCGGTCGATGTCCAGGTGATGGTCGGGCCAGGTAAGGTCGGCATGCAGATCGTCGGTCTGCCGGACAAGGCGGTGGCCGAAAGCCGCGAGCGCGTGCAGGCCGCACTCCACGCGTCGGGCCTGTCGATGCCGTCGAAGAAGGTGACGGTGAACCTCGCGCCGGCCGATCTTCCCAAGGAAGGCAGCCATTACGACCTGCCGATCGCACTCGGGCTGATGGCGGCGCTTGGCGCCATTCCGGGCGACATGCTGGCCGGTTATGTCGTTCTTGGCGAATTGTCGCTCGACGGCACCATCGCTGGCGTGGCCGGCGCACTGCCGGCGGCCATCGGCGCCAATGCCGAAAGCAAGGGCCTGATCTGTCCCTTCGCCTGCGGGCCGGAGGCGGCCTGGGCGGGCAAGGATTTCGACATATTGGCGCCGCGCAGCCTGATCGCCATCGCCAACCATTTTCGCGGCACGCAGGTGCTATCACGGCCCGAGGCCGGCATCCAGCTTGCCGCGCGCGACCTGCCGGACCTCGCCGACATCAAGGGCCAGGAGAGCGCCAAGCGGGCGGTCGAAGTGGCTGCCGCCGGCGGCCACAACCTTCTCATGGTCGGGCCGCCCGGCTCGGGCAAGTCGATGCTGGCGCAGCGCCTGCCCTCGATCCTGCCGCCGCTGGCGCCGAAGGAGCTGCTCGAAGTGTCGATGATCGCTTCCGTCGCCGGCGAGCTCGGCGAAGGCAAGCTGACCGACCGGCGGCCGTTCCGCGCCCCGCATCATTCGGCCTCGATGGCGGCGATGGTGGGCGGCGGGCTGCGCGCACGTCCGGGCGAGGTCTCGCTCGCCCATCACGGCGTGCTGTTCCTCGACGAGTTACCGGAATTCACGCCGCAGACATTGGATGCGCTGCGCCAGCCGCTGGAAACCGGCGACTGCATGATCGCGCGCGCCAACCACCGCGTCACCTATCCGGCGCGCATCCAGCTGGTGGCGGCGATGAATCCGTGCCGCTGCGGCATGTCGGGCGAGCCCGGCTATCGCTGCCTGCGCGGCGACCGCTGCCGCACCGAGTACCAGGCGCGCATTTCCGGCCCGCTGCTCGACCGCATCGACCTCAGGATCGAGGTGCCGGCGGTCTCGGCAAGCGACTTGATCCGGCCGGACAAGGCCGAGACGAGCGCTTCGGTGGGGCAGCGCGTGGCGCGTGCGCGCGCCATGCAGCGCGAAAGGCTGGAAAGATTGGGTGCGGGCGCCACCACCAACGCGCACTGCCCGCCCTCGATCATCGAGGAGATCGCCAAGCCCGATAGCGCCGGGCTGACGCTGCTCAAGGACGCCAGCGAAAAGCTCGGCTTTTCGGCGCGGGCCTATCACCGCGTGCTGAAGGTGGCGCGCACGCTGGCCGACCTCGACGCCAGCGAAACCGTCGGCCGCATCCATCTCGCCGAGGCGATCTCCTATAGGATGAGCGCGGAGCGCATGGCGCAGGCGGCGTGAAGCGGGCGTATCGGGCTTTCATCCCTCTTCAATCTTGCGCCGGGATCAGCTTCTGCAGCGTCGGTGCCAGGATCATGGCGAAGCTCGATCCATCGCCATAGGCCCGCGCGGAAATCATCGCCCCGTGCACAGTCGCCATGAAGGCTTCCGCCTCCACGCGCGGCGCGGCGGCGATCGTCAATGTGCTTTGCGCGGCGCCGCGCTCGATAACGCCGGTCAGCCACCCCGAGAGAAACCGGAAATAGGCCCGGACCTCCGCGGCCACCTCAGGCGGAAGGGCCGGAAGCTCGCTGGCAAGCAGCGCGCAGACGCAGATCGGCCTGCTCGCATCCTCGATGCACTGCGCCCAGAAGTCGGCATAGGTGCGCAGCAACTGAGGCGGCGCAGGCACACTGCGCTCTAGCTCCGTCATGCCCGTCACGGCATCCTCGAGGTAGCGCCTGACCAGGCTTTGCACCAGGTCGACCTTGCTCGGGAAATGATGATGGATGCTGGCTTTGCGGATACCGACCACGTCGGCGATATCGGCGTAGCTGAACCCGTTATAGCCGCCGGCGACGATGAAGCTTCGCGCGGCGGCCAGTATGTCATCGGCGGTGTTCGAGGGCTTGTCCATGGACATGCCTAACCTCCGGCGGAGGAAATCTCAACGCACGGCCTGCGGCGACTTGCGAAGGATATCGCTGACCGACAGCCACACGGCGGACACGAGGAAGTAGAAGGCACCGAAAGCTGCATAGGGCGCGACATTGGCGATGCCGATGGCCTCGGCGCCGCCCGCCATCTTGACAAAAAAGAGGCCGGCCAGCGCTGATTGCGCGCCACTCAGGATCATCGCCCATTGGGCGCCGTTACTCTTCCAGCGACGCGCCGCGGTGAGAAGCTGAAACGCGCCGGAGACGACCGCCCAGACCCCATAGACCGCGAGCACCGCGTTCATGCTGCGGCCAAGCGCGATAGCGACCGCGATTGCGGTGACGATGCTGACGGCGAAATTGAGGAGCTGCGACTTGTTGCGGCCCAAGCCGCCACTGCGCTGCGCGTCGACATAGTTCGCGAGCGCGTCCCAGGCGGGGTAGGCCACCAGCATTACGGCGGCGAGCGGCGGAACCGACTTCGCGACGGTGACGGCTATCGCGACCCAGGCCGCCGACACGGCAAACCGCAGAAAATAGTAGCTTTTGAGCCAGCCGTTTGAGGACTGGGCATGGTTCATTCGTGCAGGCATGACGGTTCCTTTCATTCATTGCCTACCAACTAGTAGGTAGATTGAAAATCGTCAATCCCTTGCCGGCCGGTCGCCGATCACCTCGATATCTCGTTTACGTGATCGGCGCCCGCTTGCGCCGCGCTACTGCTCGCGCGCCTTCAGCTCCAGTCGCCGCTTATGCAGCACCGGCTCCGTATAGCCGTTGGGCTGGACGGTCCCCTTGAACACCAGATCACAGGCTGCCTGGAAGGCGATGGAATTGTCGAAGTCCGGCGCCATCGGCCGGTAGAGCGGGTCGCCGACATTCTGGCGGTCGACGATCGCCGCCATGCGCTGCAGCGAGTCCCGCACCTGGATTTCCGAGCACACCTTGTGGCGCAGCCAGTTGGCGATGTGCTGCGAGGAGATGCGCAGCGTGGCGCGGTCCTCCATCAGGCCGACATCGTTGATATCGGGCGCTTTCGAGCAGCCGACACCCTGGTCGATCCAGCGCACGACATAGCCCAGAATCCCTTGCGCATTGTTGTCGAGCTCACGCTGGATCTCGTCCGGCGTCCAGTTCGGCCGCGTTGCTACCGGCACCGACAGGATGTCGTCGAGCTTCGCCTTCGGCCGGCTCTTCAGCGCCGCCTGCACGGCGTGCACGTCGACCTTGTGATAGTGCGTGGCGTGCAGCGTCGCCGCTGTCGGCGACGGCACCCAGGCGGTGTTGGCGCCGGCCTTGGGATGCGCGATCTTCTCAACCAGCATCGCCGCCATCAGATCCGGCATTGCCCACATGCCCTTGCCGATCTGGGCGTGGCCGGCGAGCCCGCATTCCAGCCCCGTATCGACGTTCCAGGCCTCATAGGCGGAAATCCAGGCGGCCTGCTTCATGTCGCCCTTGCGGATCATCGGGCCGGCTTCCATCGAGGTGTGAATCTCGTCGCCGGTGCGGTCGAGGAAGCCGGTGTTGATGAACACCACGCGCTCCTTCGCCGCGCGGATCGCTTCCTTGAGGTTGACGGTGGTGCGCCGCTCCTCATCCATGATGCCCATTTTGATGGTGTTCTTCGCCATGCCGAGCAGCGCTTCGACACGGTCGAAAATCTCGACGGCGAAGGCGACCTCTTCCGGCCCGTGCATCTTGGGCTTCACCACATACATCGAGCCCGCGCGGGAATTCATCCGCCGTCCGTTCGGGCCGACATCGTGCAATGCGATCAGCGCGGTGAGCGCCGCATCCATGATGCCTTCCGGCACCTCGTTGCCGTCGCGGTCGAGGATCGCCGGATTGGTCATCAGGTGGCCGACATTGCGCACCAGCATCAGCGAGCGGCCGGGCAGCGTAAGCGTGCCGCCGCCCCGCGAGGTGTAGGTGCGGTCCGGGTTGAGCTTGCGGACGAAGGTCTTGCCGCCCTTGGCGATCTCTTCCGTGAGATCGCCCTTCATCAGGCCGAGCCAGTTGCGGTAGACGACGACCTTATCCTCGGCATCGACGGCGGCGACCGAATCCTCGCAGTCCTGGATGGTGGTCAACGCGGCTTCTAGGAGGACGTCGGCGATGCCGGCCGGATCGGTCCTGCCGATCTGGTTGGCGCGATCGATCACGATCTCGATATGCAAACCGTTCTTGACCAGGAGCACGGCTTCCGGTGTGGCGGCATCGCCGCGATAGCCGACGAACTGCCTTGGATCGGCAAGCGTCGTGGCGCCGGCGCCCTCGCCCGCTTTCAGCGCGCCATTCGCCACCGACAGCCCGTTGACACCGGCCCATTTGCCGGTGGTCAGCGGTACCGACTGGTCGAGGAAATCCTTCGCCCAGGCGATCACCTTGGCGCCGCGCGCCGGATTGAAGCCCTTGCCCTTCTCGGCGCCGCCGGTCTCGGCAATGGCATCGGTGCCGTAGAGCGCGTCATAGAGCGAGCCCCAGCGCGCATTGGCGGCGTTGAGCGCATAGCGCGCATTCATCACCGGCACGACGAGCTGCGGCCCGGCAACGACGGCGATCTCGGGGTCGACATGCTCGGTCGAGACGCTGAAGTCCGGCCCTTCCGGCACCAGATAGCCGATCTCCTTGAGGAAATTCTTGTAGGCCTCCATGTCGATCGGCGCGCCGTTTTCGCGATACCAGCCATCGAGCTTCTCCTGCATGGCGTCGCGTTTGGCCAGCAGCGCGCGGTTCTTCGGCGCGAGGTCGTGGACGATGGCCGAAAAGCCGGTCCAGAATTTTTCCGGGTCGATGCCGGTGCCGACTACCGCCTCCTCGGCGACGAAATCATGGAGCTCCCGGGCAATCTGCAACCCGGCGATCTCGATGCGGTCGGTCATCTGCACGTCTCCAGATAGGTGGCTTGTCGGGCGTTTGGCATGTTTGGGGTTGCGGGGTCAATTCAGCTTAGGGTGTAGAGGGGCGCGGCCTTTTCCTTCTCCCCTTGTGGGAGAAGGTGGATCGGCGCGCAGCGCCGAGACGGATGAGGGGTGTTCCAGCGGAGTGAGACGGCGGCTTTCCCTGGAGCACCCCTCATCCGTCGCCTTCGGCGACACCTTCCCCCACAAGGGGGGGGGAAGGGGAAGCCGCACTCACACCGCAATCCGCGGCCGTCCCGACGCCACGGCCACCACATGCGCCTCGATGAACATGCGCTGGCCCTCGATGGTCGAGACCTTGAACTCGGTGGAAACGTGGATCTCGGCGCTGTCGGTGCCCGCGTCCTTGGCGCGATCGGCGGCGAGCGCCCGCACATCGGCTTGCGCTGCCTCGATCGCCTTGCCCTCCTCGGTGAAGTCGCGCACCGTCTGCCCTGACGCCAGCCGGAAAAGGCCCTCCTTGGGCTGGCTGACGCGGGCTTCGGCCGAGACGCGCACCTGGCCGACCACGGCGCCGAGCGCGTTGGCGACATCGGTGTCTTCCGGCACGATGCAGCCATTGCCGACCAGCGGCGGCAGGCCGGCATAATGCAGCGGCGCCGATGCGCCGAGGCCGATGACCGGGCGGTCGAGCGCGACGGTGAAGCGGGCGATGCCGGGATGCGCGTCGACGGCGCGCTGCACCAGCGCATGCGCGACGGTGGCGGCGCCGTCCAGCCCGTCCTCGGCAAAGGCGGTTTCCAAAATATATTCGGCCGACCAGCGGGTCAGCGTGACGAGCACGCGATCGGAAATCTCCTCCGGCGTCGCCGCGATGGTCTGGCCGCGGCCGTCGCGGCGGCGGGCGAACAACTCGGCGCCGAGCCGAGCGGTGGCGGCGTGCCAATTGGCCTGTTTTCCCAGCACATGGGCGGCGTCGGAGGGCGTGAAGCCCGAGATATGCACCAGCCCGCGCGCGACCAGCCGGTTCAGCGTGGCGTTCTGCGCGTTGGAAGCGAGCAGCCGGTCGAGCGCCAGCGGGGTGGCGCCGATCGTCTCGTAAAGCTTCGCCTCCGGCCCGGTGAGACCGGCGGCGAGCCGGTCCGGCACGCCTGTGCGCAGGGCAAAGCGCCCGTCCATGCGGCCGGGGTTCGGCGCGCGGAGCTGTCTTTCCAGTTCGACAGTCACGGCCTCGCCATGCACCATGCCGGACAGCGCCAGCGGCACCAGGCGGCGCGGCCCAAGCAGGATTTTTGGGTCGAGCGCGCCGTCTTCCAGCGTCACTTCGGAGTCGCCGCCAAGGCCGAAGGTGCGCATGGCGACGGCCTCGACCATGGTGCGGAAGCCGCCGACAGTGGCGCCTTCCGGATCAAGCCGTGGCCGGCCGCCATCGAGCACGGCGACATCGGTGGTGGTGCCGCCGATATCCGAGACCATGGCGTCGTCCAGTCCGGTCATGTGGCGCGCGCCGACCAGGCTGGCGGCCGGGCCGGACAATATGGTCTCGATCGGCCGCTGGCGGGCAAACGCCGCCGACACCAGCGCGCCGTCGCCGCGCACCACCATCAGCGGCGCTGCGATGCCGCGCTTGGCGAGAAAGCCTTCGGTCGCCGCCACCAGCCGGTCGATCATCGAGATCAGGCGCGCGTTGAGCAAGGTGGTGAGCGCGCGGCGCGGGCCGCCGAGCTTGGCGGAAAGCTCGTGGCTGGCTGTGACCGGCAGGCCGGTGATGTCGCGGATGAGGTCGCGGGCCGCCAGCTCATGCGCCGGATTGCGGGTGGCGAAATAGGCGCAGACGGCAAAGCCCGATACCGAACGCCCAAGCTCCGGCAGCGCCGCCTCGAGCCCGGAAAGGTCGAGTTTGGCCGCATTGCCGTGCACGTCATGGCCGCCGGGGCAGAACACCACCGGGTCGGTGCCAAGCGCCGTCTTCAGCCCGTCGCGGGCGAGGTCCGCCTCGGAAAAGCCGATCATCACCAGCGCCACGCGCCCGCCCTGGCCCTCGACCAGCGCGTTGGTGGCCAAGGTCGTCGACATCGAGACCAGTTTTATCGAAGCAGGATCGGTCCTGGATTGTTCCAGCACCGCGTCGACCGCGCCGGAAATACCGACCGCGAGGTCATGGCGCGTGGTCAGCGACTTCGCCTTGGCCAACACCTTACCCTTCGGGCCGCCTTCCTCCGACCACAGCACCGCATCGGTGTAGGTGCCGCCGGTGTCGATGCCGAGGAAGAGAGGGGGAGGCTTGGCGGTCATTTTGCAGGCGGTCCGGGCGAGAGGGCTTTGTTGCGAAGCCCTTAGCCGATACGGACTGGAGGATAAAGGCGGGAGAGGTGGGCCAGGGGGGAGGCGCCGGGGTTTATTGGAAACGTCGACGCGAGGCCCCCCTCTCTGGCCTGCCGGCCATCTCCCCCTCAAGGGGGGAGATCAGATGTCGCCGGCGCTTTCGCCAATCGCCAACGTCGCAAAGGGGCGCCGGCGTCCAAGCTGCCAATCTCCCCCCTTGAGGGGGAGATGCCCGGCAGGGCAGAGAGGGGGGGCCTCGCGCCGGCCTGCGCAGCAGTCTTTCAAGCGCCGGCGTTTCCTATTTCGCCGTGACGGTGCCCGTCATCGAGCTGTGGATCGCGCAATGGAACGGATGCGCGCCGGCGGCCGATATCTTGACCTTGGCGCGCTTGCCCTTGGCGAGTTGGCCGGTGTCGAAGGAACCGTCATCCGCGGTGGCGGTGTGCGTCTTGGAATCGGCGTTGGTGAAGGTCACGGTGTCGCCGGCGGCGACACTGATCTTGGCCGGGTGAAATTTCATGTCCTTGATCTCAACCGCGTGGTTTGCGGCGAAGGCGGGCATTGCGACGGCAAGCAAGGCAAGGGTGAGCATGGTGCGCATGGTGGGTTCCTCCTGAGAGTCCTCCCCCTAAGCTAACGCCGGCGCGGCGTTTGTCATGCCACGAAGCCCACTCTTTTATGCGACCCGTCGCAAAACGGCTTGTTGGCCGAATGCCCGCAGCGGCAGAGGAACACCTTGGTGGTCCGCGCGATGGTATGCCCGGTGCCGGTGACGATCTCCGCATTACCTTCGACCTTGAGTGGGCCGTTGACGGTAGGCGTGACCGTCAGTGGGCCGTCCCGCGCCTCCAGCACCTGCGCTTCCTTCAGCGGCGGCTCGCCTGTGGCGGTGAAGCCGGCCTTGATGTGACTGTTGTCGCAGAACGGCTTGTTCTGCGACAGGCCGCAGCGGCAGAGCGTGGCGCGGAACAAGGTTTCCTCGCCGAGCACGATCTCGGCATGCACGGCCAGCGGCCCGTTCTCGCGCAACCGCACGGTGTTGACCAGCGGCGGCTTCTCCTGCGGCCCGCCATCTTTTCTGGTGTAGGTGATGGCGCCCGACGGGCAGTTTTCCGCCAGCGCCACGACCTGCTCGACGCTTGCCGCGTCAGGGTGGATCCACTCGCCCGGCGCGTTGGGCACGAAGACATGCGGGTTGCCGAGCACACAATTGCGCGAATGGATGCAGCGCTTGCCGCTGAAGGAAACGTCGATCTTCTCGCCTTCGACCGTGCCTGCCATGTGGGTGGGTCTCCTGTTGGGTTGAGGCGAGGCTAGGGCGGCGGTGAGAGGGGCGTCAAGAATGAACTCCCCTTCTCCCCTTGTGGGAGAAGGTGGCTCGGCGCGCAGCGCCGAGACGGATGAGGGGTGTTCCAGCTTGGCGAAGACGCCCGGTGGCATCACCGCCAGGGCTGCAAACTCTTATCTTTCACATACGCAATAATGGTATCGCAGACCGCATCCAGCTCTTTCAGCACATCATCGTTCCAGAACCGCAGCACGCGAAAGCCCCTTGCCTTTAGTTCGGCGTCGCGCTCCTGGTCGCGATCCGATTCCGCGTGCTGGCTGCCGTCGATTTCGACGATGAGTCTGGCCTTGGCGCAGACGAAATCCGCCACGAAGCGGCCAATCGGCACTTGCCGCCTAAATTTGATGTTGTCCAGCCTCCGACCGCGCAATTCCTGCCATAGACGGTCCTCCGCGTCGGTCGACTCACGGCGCATCGACCGAGCGAAATTCCTTTTGGCCGGGGTTACGGGTTGGTGGGGGCATGGCAGAAGACTGGCCGATGTAGGTGACCGCTCAAATATCCGGCGTCTCACTCCGCTGGAGCACCCCTCATCCGTCTCGGCGCTGCGCGCCGATCCACCTTCTCCCACAAGGGGAGAAGGAGAGGGCGCCCCGCTCACTCCTCCAGGTCGATCTCCTCGGTCTGGCCGCCGCTGCAGGTGTAGCAGCAGTCCTCGCAGGTTTCCTTGTTGTTGGGGCCGACGCCCCAATAGGTCTGCTCGTCGCCGTCGACCCAGGCGCCGTAGCAGATCTTCTCGCCCTCGTTGCAGGAGATCGGCAATTGCTTGGTCTCGCCGTCGTCAAGATAGAAATCCTTGCCCTCGCCCGGCCAGACATAGTCGCGGTCCTGGCTGTAGAGCTCGACACGCATGGCATTGGGATGATTGTTCTTGATCTGGAAGGTGACGTCGCCGGCACGAGCGGCGGGCGCGATGAGGACGGCAAGCGAAAGCGCGACGGCGGCGCGGCGCGCGAAGGTGAAAGACATGAAAACCCCCGGGTCGAATCGGCCCCCACGGCCGATGGTTGGATGATGACATGGCGGGCGCGTATGCCAAGGGGCGGCGGCGAAAAATGGCTGACAGAATTTGGGGGAATGGCGCGACTTCCCCTTCTCCCCTTGTGGGAGAAGGTGGCTCGGCGCGCAGCGCCGAGACGGATGAGGGGTGCTCCAGCTTGGCAAGGTCGCGTGCGCCCCGCTACCGCCAGGGCTGCAGACTCTCGTCCCGCACATACGCAATAATGGTATCGCAGACCGCATCCAGCTCTTTCAGCACATCATCGTTCCAGAACCGCAGCACGCGAAAGCCTCTCGCCTTCAATGCGGCGTCGCGCTCCGGATCACGGAGCGACTCCGCATGCTGGCTGCCGTCGATCTCGACGATGAGCTTGGCCTCGGCGCAGAGGAAATCCGCGACGAACCTGCTTATCGGCACCTGCCGCTTGAACTTGATATTGTCGAGTCGCCGGCCGCGCAATTCGTGCCACAAGCGGTCTTCCGCCTCTGTCGGCTCGCGGCGCATCGACCGGGCGAAATTGCGTTTGGCCGGGGTTACGGGTTGGTGCGGCATGGCGCGAGACTAGCCAATCCTGGCGCCAACTCAATCATCGGGCGCCTCACTCCGCTGGAGCACCCCTCATCCGTCTCGGCGCTGCGCGCCGAGCCACCTTCTCCCACAGGGGGAGAAGGGGAAGGCGCCCCGCTACTCCGCCAGATCCACCGTCTCGGTGGAATGTTCGGTGCAGATGAAGCAGCAGGTGTCGCAGGGCTGGTCGTTGTCGGGGCCGACGCCCGCGGTGACGGAATCGTCGCCGTTCACCCAGGCGCCCCAGCAGATGTGCTCGCCCGGCTCGCAGGAGATCGGCACGGACTTTCGCGCCTTCGGGCGGATGAGGAACACCTTGTCGTCGCCCGGCCAGACTTTTTGGCTGTCGCGGCTGAACAGCTCGACCGCGACCCCGTCCGAGCGCTGGTTGCGCACGAAGACCGACATGTCGGCGGCCAAGGCCGGGGTGCTGAGGAGAAGGAAGGCGAGCAGAGCGCGAATCATGGCGAGGTCCCCGAGAGGGAGTAGAGCACGGGTTGAGACGGGGCGCGACCTCCCCTTCCCCCCTTGTGGGGGAAGGTGGCTCGGCGCGCAGCGCCGAGACGGATGAGGGGTGCTCCAGGGAAAGCCGACGTCTCACTCCGCTGGAACACCCCTCATCCGGCCGCTTCGCGGCCACCTTGTCCCACAAGGGGAGAAGGGGGAGCCCTACCTCCTCACCACCACATGCGGCGCGAATGTCTTCACCGCATCCACCATCTCCTCTCCCCGCACGTCGAGCGAGGAGATCTCCATATGCACGATGTTCCGGCCGAAGGGCATGATCCCGAAGGCGTTGGCGGAGGAATAGCGGATTGCGTCGGGCGGCTCCTCGGTGAGCTCGAAATTGAGCATCGCCGCGCCCTTACCGCCGGCGGCGAGCCGCACGCTCCGCACCTTGCTCCATGGCACCAGCACGTCGCCGGCGCGAGCATCGCGGAAACCTTGGCTGTCCAGCGTCACCTTGACCGAACTGTCGAAAACGCCGCGCGCGATGAATATGCCGAGCCCCAGGCAAGCAGAAGCGAGCAGCGCGATCCACAGCACATGCCCGCTATTCGCCCCCCAAGTCACGCCCTGCAGCGCGCCGAAACCGAAAATGCCGCCAAGCAGGAACGGTCCGACGGCGGGCAAGATCTTTCCCGACGGGCTGTTGCGGATTTCGAGCGGCGCGGCCATCGCCTTCGCGCTCAACGCTCCGGCTTCAGCAAAGTCCAGATCCAGCCGATGAAGGTCAGCACCAGGAACGGATAGCCGAGCGCCGGCAGCGGCGCCGAAGTGGGCAAGAGCGGCGCGCCCCACAGGATCATGAGAACCGAGACGGAGAACAGCACGGCGGCGATGGACGCCGTGAGCCGCATCCACAGCGCAAAAGTGGCTTGCGCGCTGACCATGACCAGCCCCGCCGCCCACAGCGCAATGCCGCCGGCATAGGAAGGCACGCTGGCCTGCAGGCCCGCCGCATTGCCGGCCAGGAGCAGGCTCTCGCCGGCGAGGAAAGTCAGGAAGCCCGCCGCGACGAGATCATTGCCGAGCCGCTGGTATTTCATCGTGAGCAGCGCGGTGGCGACGACGATGCCGACGCCGTCGATGGTCCAGACCGTTTCGCGCAGCGCGTCGCTGGCAACGAACGTGCCCGCTAACCCAAAAGCGCCGCCGATGGCGAGGCCGATCGCCGCGACGAGATCGAGAGTGGAGCGCATGTGATGTCTCCCCAAGCTGGGGAGAGGATACGCTAGCGTGCGGAGTTGTTGAAGAGTGAGATCAATTGCAGCAAGATGGCAAATGATCGACGGACCTGTTCCGGCGAGGGCCAAGCCTCAATTCGGATTTTAGGCAAATGGATTTAGGTTCGTCCGCCTGCCTTCTCATATGCGTTTGTTAACTGACGAGCCAACATACCTGATAGCAACTCTTCCATCTGAGAAAGGTCTATCCGACCGTCTTTAAAAGCTGCATCTGCGGCATCCAATGCGTCAAAATAAGGGTTCCTATTTTCTACAATTTGTTCCGGAATGGTTGGTGTCCCCGGAAAAACACTTTCAGCCTTTATGCACAAAACGACATAAGACAGTATACGTGACGTTCGACCGTTTCCGTCGGCAAAAGGGTGAACCCAATTGAGCCTCCACATAATGTAAGCGGCTAAGTGTATGGCTGTTGCTGCCTGCCAGTTCGCATTGACGTAATCGCAAAGTTCCTCGATTAACTCTGGGACAAGGTGAGCATCCGCCGGCTTGTGCTTACTCCCAACTATCTCTACACCCGCGGGGCGAAAATTGCCTGCGTATGCACTTATTCCTGCTAATGCCTCCCGTTGCAGGGCGAGGATCAAAGACGGCCGAAGCTTAAAGCTGCCGCGCTCCAGGGCTTGATGAACCGTTTGGATGCCATAGTCATATTGCCTGAGGCCATTCCTGGCCTCCGCCTCTGCTTTCAACTGC
Source organism: Mesorhizobium sp. CA6 (assembly GCF_020165035.1). Classification (NCBI taxonomy): domain Bacteria; kingdom Pseudomonadati; phylum Pseudomonadota; class Alphaproteobacteria; order Hyphomicrobiales; family Phyllobacteriaceae; genus Mesorhizobium; species Mesorhizobium sp. CA6. The sequence goes on from NZ_JAIUHI010000018.1 coordinate 70,627, forward strand.
GGGTCTGATATCAACTCCGCTTCGAATGCTTTGCTATGACGTTGGGTCGAGTCAGCCACCACCAACAACCTGCAAACTTACCTAAGACTTCACGGTTTTGTCCAAAATCTCGGCTTGCCTATCCACCATTTCCCGAGTTATTCTATCGTTTTCGAACTTTGTGTTTCCATAGGCAAAGCTTCGCCGTTGTTGTTCCTTTTCGATTTTGGATTGGTCGAGCGTCTTAGTAGCCTCAATAAGCTTTTTCAGGGCCTCAGTCATAATTACCTCCTGCGTTCGTCGTCCGCTTCGCAAACGCAAATCAACCATAGCAAGCATGCGCGAAGCTCGCCTGATTTGCCAATGAATTGTTATGAGCGTCGCGTATCGCTGCGATCAGGCTCCGAAACTCGGTTCTGCGCTTTTAAGCGATAGCCCGGCAATCATTCCGAGAAAGTAGCGGCTCACCGAGCGGAACATACCAGGAACCGGTAATCCCCTCAATCCCCCATCTTCAGCGCCTGGATAAACGCCTCCTGCGGGATATCCACTTTCCCGAACTGCCTCATCCGCTTCTTGCCTTCTTTCTGCTTGTCGAGCAGCTTGCGCTTGCGGGTCACGTCGCCGCCGTAGCATTTGGCGGTGACGTCCTTGCGCAGCGCCGAGATGGTCTCGCGGGCGATGACCTTGCCGCCTATTGCCGCCTGGATCGGGATCTTGAACAGATGGTGCGGGATCAGCTCCTTCAGCTTCTCGCACATGGCGCGGCCACGCTTTTCCGCCGCCGTGCGATGCACCAGCATCGACAGCGCGTCGACCGGCTCCTCATTGACCAGGATCGACATCTTGACCAGGTCGCCCTCGCGATAGTCGGTCAGGTGATAGTCGAAGGAAGCGTAGCCCTTGGAGATTGACTTCAGCCGGTCGTAGAAATCGAACACCACCTCGTTGAGCGGCAGGTCGTACGTGAGCATGGCGCGTTTGCCGACATAGGAAAGATCGGCCTGGATGCCGCGCCTGTCCTGGCAGAGTTTCAGGATGCCGCCGAGATAATCATCGGGGGTGAGGATGGTGGCGCGGATCCACGGCTCCTCGATCGAGGCGATCTTGACCACGTCGGGCATGTCGGCCGGGTTGTGCAGTTCCTTCACCGAGCCGTCATTGAGATTCAGGCGGTAGACGACGGAGGGCGCCGTGGCGATGAGGTCGAGGTTGAACTCGCGCTCCAGCCGCTCCTGGATGATCTCCAGATGCAGCAGGCCGAGGAAGCCGCAGCGATAGCCGAAGCCGAGCGCGGCGCTGGTTTCCATCTCATAGGAGAAGCTTGCGTCATTGAGGCGCAATTTGCCGACGGCGGCGCGCAGGTCCTCGAAATCGGCGGCGTCGACCGGGAACAGGCCGCAGAACACCACCGGCTGCGCCGGCTTGAAGCCCGGCAGCGCCTTTTGCGTCGGGCGGCGGTCCTCGGTGATGGTGTCGCCGACGCGGGTGTCGGCCACTTCCTTGATCGAGCCGGTGAAGAAGCCGAACTCGCCGGGGCCGAGCTCGTCGACATTGACGCGGGCCGGCTTGAACACGCCCGTCCTCTCGACGAGGTATTTCGCGCCGGTGCCCATCATGCGGATGGTCTGGCCCTTCTTCATCACGCCGTCGATGATGCGCACCAGAACGATGACGCCGAGATAGGCGTCGTACCAGCTGTCGACCAGCATGGCCTTGAGTGGTGCCGCGATATCGCCCTCGCGCGGCGGCGGCAGCTGATGGACGATCGCCTCCAGCACGTCGGGCACGCCCAGCCCGGTCTTGGCCGAGATCAGCACGGCGTTGGAAGCGTCGAGGCCGATCACCTCCTCGACCTGCTCGCGGATGCGCTCGGGCTCGGCCGCCGGCAGGTCGACCTTGTTCAGCACCACGACGATCTCGTGATTGTTGTCGATGGCCTGGTAGACATTGGCCAAAGTCTGCGCCTCGACGCCCTGGGAGGCGTCCACCACCAGCAGCGAGCCCTCGCAGGCGGCCAAGGAGCGCGATACCTCATAGGCGAAGTCGACATGTCCGGGCGTGTCGATGAGGTTCAGCACATAATCCTCGCCGTTCTTGGCGCGGTAGTTCAGCCGAACGGTCTGGGCCTTGATGGTGATGCCGCGCTCGCGCTCGATATCCATCGAGTCCAGCACCTGCTCCTTCATGTCGCGCTCCTCCAGCGTGCCGGTGAGCTGGATCAGCCGGTCGGCAAGCGTGGATTTGCCATGGTCGATATGGGCGACGATGGAGAAATTGCGGATGTGGTCGAGGGGCGTCGTCATGCGGCGGGCTTTAGCAGGGGCAGGGTTGAGGGGCAAGCGGAACGCCTTTTTCCCTTCGCCCCTTGTGGGGTGAGAAGCGGTCCACGTCAGTGGGCGAAAAGCCAATTGCTTGGCTTTTCGAGCCTCGAACGCCCTGAGCCTGCGAAGGGCCGGGTGGTGGATCGGCGCGCAGCGCCGAGACGGCTTCCAGCGTCGCGATCCTTCACACCCCCCTCTGGCCTGCCGGCCATCTCCCCCGCAAGGGGGGAGATCAGATGTCGCGATCGCTTTCGCCAATCGCCGACGTTGCAGGAAGAGCGTCAACGACGAAGCTGCCAATCTCCCCCCTTGCGGGGGAGATGCCCGGCAGGGCAGAGGGGGGTGCTGTCCCGCCGACGTTCCCCACTGAAGCGCCCCAATCACAAACCGGTGAAGCTGTAACGAACCTCTCCACCCCGGCGAAATGAAGCATGACCCCGCAACGGAGACTGCTTCCCATGATCGGACCGACAACAAGGATGGCCCTGCTCGCCGGCGCGATGCTCGCGGCCACGATGGACGCGGCGACCGCGCAGCCGCTCACCGTGGTCGAGCTGTTCACCAGCCAAGGCTGCTCGTCCTGCCCGCCGGCCAACGCCAACCTGATCAAGGTCAAGGACCAGCCGGGCGTGCTGGCGCTGTCGTTCAACGTCACCTATTGGGATTATCTCGGCTGGAAGGACACGTTCGGCCGCAAGGAATTCACGGAACGCCAGGTGACCTACGAGCCGTCGCTAGGCCGTGACGGGCCGTTCACGCCGCAAGTGGTGGTGAACGGCAGAAGCGACGGCGTGGGCGCCGCGCCGGGCGAGATCCAGAGCCTGATCGCCAAAGGCGGCCGCACGCAGGGCCCGGAGCTTTCGCTTGGGCAGGGCAAGGTCAGCATCGGAGCCGGCAAGGCGCCGGGCGGCGGCGCCGACATCTGGCTGGTGCGCTACACAAGAGGCGTCGTCGAAGTGCCGGTGGCGCGCGGCGAGAACACCGGCCGCACGCTGCCGCACGCCAATGTCGTGCATTCGCTGACAAGGCTCGGCAGCTGGAACGGTACGGCGACGACGCTGCCGCTGCCGGCAGCCACCGGCGGCTTGAGCACCGTGGTGCTGGTGCAGGCGCCGCGCGGCGGACCGATCCTGGCCGCGGCCGCCAACTGACCTTTTTCCCCTTCGCGCGGGGCCGCATGCGCGGCAACGCTTCACCAGGGCCCGCATGCGCGCGCCAAACCCAAGGAGACTACCATGACCAAGTTCCTCACGCTGCCGGCGCTGGCCTTCGCGCTTTCCGCGTCCGTCTTCGTCGCCGGCGCCCGCGCCGACGACACGGCCAATGCGATGAAGCCCGCCAACGCGATGGCGACCGACGCCATGAAGCCGGCGACGGACGCCATGAAGCCCGCCGATGCCATGAAACCCGACGCGATGAGCACCGAGGCGATGAAGCCGGCCACGGATGCGATGAAGCCGGCGGATGCGATGAAGCCCGCCACCGACGCAATGAAGCCTTCGACGGATGCCATGAAGCCAGCGGACACCACCGCTCAGTAAGGTGAGCTGGCGATCCGCCTGCGTCGCCGGCCTGCGAGGCAATCGCACAGGGCAGCGCAGCCCCCGCTCCGTCTCGGCGCTACGCGCCGATCCACCTCTCCCCCGCTTTGCGGGGGCGAGGAAATGCCAGCTGCCGAAGGCGAGGAAACGCCAATCACCGAGGGCGCGGCTTTTGCAAGCCTGGGTTCCTCGCCCCCGCCAAAGGCGGGGGAGAGGTGGCTCGGCAAAGCCGAGACGGAGAGGGGGAGCGCCGTCGGCGGTTACACACCGCCGCACATCAAAGTGAGAACCGCTTCGCGGCTGTGTTCGTATATAATGGAACAACAACAAGGAGACCCAACATGACCGGCATTGAAAAGAAAGCCGCGCAGCGGCCATTCCTTGCCAAAGGTGCGCTGGCGGCGCTGGTGCTCAGCGCGGCCGCGGCCGTATTCTGGCAGACACCGGCCCGCTCGGCCGAGGACGCGGTGGTGATCCCGCCGCCAGCGATTGACGAGAAGGCGGCGAGCGGCACCGAGAAGGCGATCTTCGCCGGCGGCTGCTTCTGGGGCGTGCAGGGCGTGTTCCAGCACGTCAAGGGCGTCAGCAAGGCGGTGTCCGGCTATACCGGCGGCAGCGCCGAAAACGCCGTCTATGAAGTCGTCGGCACCGGCCGCACGGGGCACGCCGAATCCGTCGAGATCACCTACGACCCGTCGAAGGTCACCTACGGCCAGCTGCTGCAGGTCTATTTCTCGGTCGCGCACAATCCGACGCAGCTCAACTACCAGGGGCCGGACCGGGGCACGCAATACCGCTCGACGATCTTCGCAGAGAACGACGAGCAGAAGAAGGTCGCGGAGAGCTACATCGCCCAGCTCGACAAGGCCAAGGTGTTCGGCAAGCCGATCGTCACCACGCTGGAGACCGGCAAGACCTTCTACCCGGCCGAGGATTACCATCAGGACTTCCTGACGCTGAACCCGACCTATCCCTATATCGTCTACAACGACCTGCCCAAGATCGAGAATCTGAAGGCGCTGTTCCCCAAGCTCTACAGCGAGAAGCCGGTGCTGGTGCTGGCCTCCAGCAAGAGCTGAGCGACACCCGCTCGTCGGCTTCCACGGGCGGAGCAAGGAGCGAAGCGACGCAGCGCAGACCCGAGGATCCATTCCGTGACCTATGAGCGCCGCAACGGTGCGGAATTCTGCACCGCTGCATCCTTCGATTAAGATCACGGAATGGATTCCAGGGTCTGCGCGACGCCGCTTCGCGGCTGCTCCGCCCTGGAATGACGAAGCTGGGATTTTCGATCGTCAGGTATGTCCGCGTGGGCAGGCGGCATGCCTTGGCGATTGGCCGAAACGCCCATCGCGATCGTCATCCACGGGCGGAGCAAGGAGCGCAGCGACGCGCGCAGACCCGAGGATCCATTCCGTGACTTCCGAGCGCCGCTCACGGTGCCGAATTCTGCCCGGCTGCATCCTTCGATCAAGGTCACGGCATGGATTCCAGGGTCTGCGCGACGCCGCTTCGCGGCTGCTCCGCCCTGGAATGACGAGGTTGCGGCGGATGGTTCGCAAAACCGTCCGCCCTTTGTTTTGCTGGCAAACAGAACACAATGTGAAGCAGTTCATAGAATTATACTTGACGCTGCAAAACATTGACATCCGATCTTCTGCCGCCACATAATCATCGTCGTCACTCTTTCGAAAATTCTGTTTGAGCTGATCCGGGGCCGTGCTTCCGGGGCGGATTCTTGTTGGCTGCGTTGATGGACCGGACATGCCGGCCGCGCTTCGGGAACGACGACGGATGGGGAGGAACGACAGATGGCCATCGACATAAAAGTCTCCGTCTACACCAATGGCGACGACGCCTTCGTCGCCTGGGCGCCGAGCGACTTCATCGCGGGATGCCGGGGTTTTCTGCTCGAGCGCGGCCGCAAGGCCGGCGCGAGCGAGAGGATCGAGCCGGTGGAGAACCGCGTCGGCTTCACCAAGGACAAGCCGAAATCGGGCGACCACAGGCCGTCGGACGTCTGGCCGTTCCAGCGCTTCAACTGGACCGACCATGCGGCCGATGTCGGCAATGTCGTGCGCTACCGGGTGACAGCGATGATGAGCGCCGGGCCCGGCAAGCCGCTGACCAAGGGCGTGTCGAGCGACTGGACGGACTGGGCGACACTCGCCACCGACGCCGGCGGCGGCTTTTCCTGCTACTTCAACCGCGGCCTGGTGCTGTCGCAATTCGTCGCCCGCTACATGGCCAAGAACAAGCTGTCGCCCGCGGCCTTCAAGAAGAGCCTGCAGACCAATGGCGACGCAAAATTCCGGGCTTTCCTCGAAGGCGATCTCGGACTGCGCATGGTCGGGCTGACGCAGGTCGCCGGCGACGAGCTGCATGCCGCACTCTACGAGCTCGGCGACGCGACGCTGGAGACAGCGCTGATCGGGCTCGGGCCGCGGCTCCATCTCATCCTCGCCAACGGCTCCGACAAAAGCGGCGACGGCAACAAGGAGGCGCGCAAGAACCTCAACGACCACGGCATCGCGACCGTCGACCGAATGTTGAAATCGAAAGGCCTGGGCCACAACAAATTCGTCGTCGTGTCCAAGGACGGCGAGCCGAAGATGGCGTGGACGGGCAGCACCAACTGGAGCACCACCGGCCTGTGCACGCAGGTCAACAACGGCTTGCTGATCGAGGACGCGGCGGTCGCGGCGCATTTCCGCAAGCATTGGGACCTGTTGAAGGACGCCTCGCCGCCGAAGACCGACCCGGCCAATTTCACGCCGGCGCTGATGGCGGACAACGATGCGCCCAAGACCTTCACGATCGGGACCGCCAAGGCGACGGTGTGGTTCACCCGCACCTCCGACGGGGCCGACATGGCGGCGCTGCGCGACGTCATCGCCTCGGCCAAACAGGCGGTGCTTTTCCTGATGTTCACGCCGGGCAAGCAGGGGCTGCACACGCTGGCCGGCCAGCGCGCCAGGGAAAAGGGCATGTATGTGCGCGGCGTGGTCTCGACGCTGAGCGCGGAGGAGGGCGGCACCGATCAGAACTTCCTCGACATCGACCTGGTGAGCAGCGACCGGAAATTCACGCCCGACCGCTATGCGGTGGCGCAGCCGCAGGGCCTCGACGCGCCGCTCGGGCCATGGATCGCCGAGGTCAACCGGCGGAGCTTCCTGTCGCAGATCGGCCACGCCATCGTGCACTCGAAGATCCTGGTGACCGACCCGCATTCGAACGACTGCGTGGTGGTGACCGGCAGCCACAATTTCTCGGCGCCGGCCAGCGAGAAGAACGACGAGAACCTGGTGATCGTGCGCGGCCACAGGAAGCTCGCCGCCGCCTATGCCACCTACGCGATGTCGGTCTACAGCCACTACCGCTATCGCTCCTACATCCGCGAGATGCGGGCCCAAGGCAGGACGCCGTGGAGCTATCTCGCCGACGACGATCAGTGGCTGAAGACCGAGCTCAGGACCAAGGCGCAGGAGATCGCGTTCTGGACGCAGGGTTAGTTGTCGACGCAGGGCAACCGCTGGAGATTGGCTGAAGCCGCCCGAACCTCGTCATTCCAGGGCGGAGCAGCCGCGAAGCGGCGTCGCGCAGACCCTGGAATCCATTCCGTAACCTTGATCAAACGTGCAGCGGAGCAGAATTCTGCACCGCAGCAGCGCTCATGCGTCACGGAATGGATCCTCGGGTCTGCGCTGCGTCGCTTCGCTCCTTGCTCCGCCCGTGGATGACGACGAGTGGGCGTTTTAGCCAATCTCAAAGCGCTCCCTGTCCAGAACTGTCAGCAACGGCGTCGATTCACCGTTGCACCGGGCGGCATCCGACCTATATGAGATCACCTTTTCCAGCCGGCCGTATTTCAGCATGTCATCCATCATCTCGATCTCCGGTGTCACGAAAACCTATGCCACCGGCTTCAAGGCGCTGAAGGAAATCAATCTCGACATCGAGCGCGGCGAGATCTTCGCGCTGCTCGGGCCGAACGGCGCCGGCAAGACGACGCTGATCTCGATCGTCTGCGGCATCGTCAACCGCTCTTCAGGCACCGTCACGGTGGACGGCCACGACATCGGCCGGGACTACCGCGCCGCGCGCAGCCTGATCGGGCTGGTGCCGCAGGAGCTCACCATCGACGCCTTCGAGACGGTCTGGGCGACGGTGAACTACAGCCGCGGCCTGTTCGGCAAGGCGCCCAACGCGGCCTTCGTCGAAAAGGTGCTGCGCGACCTTTCGCTGTGGGACAAGAAGGATTCCAAAGCGATCACGCTGTCCGGCGGCATGAAGCGCCGGCTGATGATCGCCAAGGCGCTGTCGCACGAACCGCGTGTGCTGTTCCTCGACGAGCCGACGGCAGGCGTCGACGTCGAGTTGCGTCAGGACATGTGGGCGATGGTGCGGCGCCTGCGCGAGGACGGCGTCACCATCATCCTCACCACGCATTACATCGAAGAGGCCGAGGCGATGGCCGACCGCGTCGGCGTCATCAACAAGGGCGAGATTATCCTGGTCGAGGGCAAGGCCGAGCTGATGCGCAAGCTTGGCCGCAAGCAGATGAATCTGGAGCTGCGCGCGCCGCTTGCCGCCGTTCCGGACGGCCTGTCGCACTATTCACTGGAGCTGTCGGACGACGGCAACCAGCTCACCTACACCTACGACAACCAGAGCGACCGTCCGGGCGTCGCCTCGCTGATCCGCGATCTCGAGGCGGCCGGCGTCCAGTTCCGCGACCTCGACACCAAGAACAGCTCGCTCGAGGAGATCTTCGTCAATCTTCTGAGGCAAGAGCCATGAACCTGCGCGCGGCCCCCAATTTTCGTGCGGTATGGGCGATCTACCGGGTGGAGATGGCGCGCGCCTTCCGCACGGTTCTGCAGAGCATCATCTCGCCGGTCATCTCGACATCGCTCTATTTCGTCGTTTTCGGCTCGGCCATCGGCTCGCGCATCACCGAGATCGACGGCATCGCCTACGGCGCCTTCATCGTGCCGGGGTTGATGATGCTGTCGCTCTTGACGCAGTCGATCTCCAACGCCTCCTTCGCCATCTATTTCCCGAAATTCGTCGGCTCGATCTACGAGCTCCTGTCGGCGCCGGTCTCCTATCTGGAGATCATCATCGCTTATGTCGGGGGTGCTGCGACCAAGTCGGTCATGCTCGGCCTGATCATCCTGGCCACCGCAGCGCTTTTCGTGCCGCTCAGGATCGAGCATCCGTTCTGGATGATCGCCTTCCTGGTGCTGACCGCGGTGACCTTCAGCCTGTTCGGCTTCATCATCGGCATCTGGGCAAAGACCTTCGAGCAGCTGCAGCTGGTGCCGCTTTTGATCGTCACGCCGCTCACCTTCCTCGGCGGCAGCTTCTATTCGATCCACATGCTGCCCGGCATCTGGAAGACGATCACGCTGTTCAATCCGGTCGTCTATCTGATCAGCGGGTTCCGCTGGAGTTTTTATGGCAAGGCCGACGTCTCGGTCGGCGTCAGCCTCGGCATGACGGTGATGTTCCTGGCCATCTGCATCGCGATCGTGGCGTGGATTTTTAAAACCGGCTACCGGCTGCGGAACTGACGGAACTTGTTCCTTGCCCCACGAAGTGGCACACATTTCCAAGCGACTGGTCTTGGCGATAGCGTGCATGGCAGCTTGGCGCATGCATTGTCTCATGTAGCGCTGGTCGACCCCCACTCCGTCTCGGCTTCGCCGAGCCACCTCTCCCCCGATCGACGGGGTAGAGGAAAGGCGCCAAACTTTTTGCCGTCAATGCTCGTCCAGCAACGCTCCCTTCCTTTCCCTCCGGAGGGAAGGAAAGATGGCGCTGCGAAGCAGCGACGGATTGGGGGAACCACCTGGCAGTCAAGCCTCAGGTCGATCAGTCACGCAGTCACAGAAGATGTGTGCATAGCGTAGACCAAGCGGGGAGAGGAAGCGCCTGCTCTAAACCGCCTTGATCAGCCGCAGCAGGCCCAGCATTTCCACGAAAGTCCCTTTGCGGAACGCGATATAGGTCGGCTCCTCGATGCCATGGAAGCGGCGCTTGAAGGCCGCCTGGCCCTGCAGGTTGAAGCGCGAGCGGTTGACCCAGGGCGAGTTGTAGGCGCGCTGGAAGGTGCCGCGCCAGAAGCTCGATTCGGCGAAGCCGCTCGGCTCGATGTCGAGCAGCGGCGAGAGGCCGAGCGTCACCTGTGAGACGCCCTCCTCGCGAAAGCGGTCGACGGCGAATTTGGTCAGGCCGATCTCGGCATGTGGCGTCGCATCGACCTGTTTGCGCTTGAAGGAGGTGGTGTAGCCGATGACCTTGCCGTCGCGAAACAACGGGTCGAAATCGAGGATGGCGAGAAGCCGGCCTTCAGGTCCGTGCAGGAGGAAGCGCCGCATGTCGGAGCCGATCTCTTCGGAAAAACGGCGGTTGAGAAAACCCATTTCCCAGCGCTTGATGATGCGCTCTTTGCGCCAGTCGGCGGAAAGCTGCTTGATCTCGTCCTGCAGCCCGTCGCCCTTGTCCTCGGTGAGGGTAAAGCCCTTCTTCGTCAGCCAGCGCTCGGAATAGCGCACGGTCTCGTTGCGCTTGCCGGAAAAATCATGCGCAGGCAGCGGCAGCCTGGTGTCGATGCCGAGGCGATTGACCTGGTAGCCGAGGCCGGCGAGCACCTTGGCCGTGTCGGCGCCGACCTGGACGAACCAGGGGCTGCCTGCGGTCTCGACGAAGCGCTTGATATAGGCCGGACGGTCGGCCGGGTCTGCCACCGGATCGCCAAGCGCGAAATGATGGCTCATCTTGGTGCCAAAGGCGATGTAGCCGTCGCCATCGCTGAAATAGGACAGTTTCTGCTGCACCGCCGTCGAATAGGCGAGCGAGAAATCGCCGTAACGGCGCACCAGCGCCAGGCGTTCGTCGTCCGTCAGGTCGCGTCGCGGGACCTTGGGCGCCACGGCATCGAGAAGCCTGTCGAAATAGATGCGCAGGGGCGCCATGAGCTCCGCGTGCCAAGAATGGATGACCTGCCGCCCTCAGGTCGCGAATCGCTGGCGACCGCTGCGGGCCGCGTGCGTCAACGCGATATAGGATGCAATTGACCGCGAATGAAGGGCAAACGTCCGAAGGCGGTGCTGTCGCTCATCGGCTGCCGCAACGGACATGCGAAAGATCGGCTTGATATTTTCCATACATTGTTATATATCAAGTTATCAATATGCGACGAGGCTGCTATGGAAGACGTTCTCCGATCCCTCGGCTTTCTGTGCCTCGGCAGCCGGATGAAGCGTATAGGCGAGCAGTTGCAGGCCGACACGCAGCGCGTGCTCGACCGCCTGGACATGCGCATCCAGTCGAGCCAGTACCCGCTGCTCGCCGCGCTCGACAGGCTGGGCCCGCTGCCGGTCGGCGAGCTGGCCCAATCCTTGGGCATCGCCCAGCCCGGCGTGACGCGCAGTGTGGCGCTGCTTGCCGAACTGGGGCTGGTCGAGGTCAACCCTTCGCAAGACGACCAGCGGCGCAGGATCGTTTCGCTGAGCCGCAACGGCCGGCGGCTGGTCGACCAGGCGAAGCGGGAGATCTGGCCGAGCATCGAGAATGCCGTGGCGGATTTGTGCGCCGATCTTTCCGGGCCGCTGCTCGGCCAGCTTGCGGCGATCGAGGATCGTCTTGCCGCAACACCGCTCCATCGCCGCGTCGAAAACGCCAAGCTGGCCGCATCATGAAACATGTTCTCGACCGCCCCATCTGGAGCGCGCTTGCCACGCGGCACCAGGCTTTCGCCGAAGGCGGCGACCTTGCCAGGCGATATCGTCCGTCGATCGTGCCTTTCGCTGCCACTGCCGCCAACGATGCGGACAGCCTGCAAGCTCTGGCCGGGCTTCTCCCGTCGGGCGAAACAGCCATCCTGGTTCAGGCGGATGAGATCGCCCTGCCGCCGGAAATCTCCGTGATCTCGGCAGCGCCGCTGGTGCAGATGATCGCCGAAGCGCCGATGCCATCGGCGTCCGATGAGCGCATCCGGCAGCTGACAAAAAGGGACGCGGCGGAAATGCTGGCGCTCGCGTCTCTTACCAGGCCCGGCCCTTTCACGCTGGAGGCGCTGAGCCTCGGCGATTTCTGGGGCATCAGGATCGACGGCCGGCTGGCGGCGATGGCCGGCGAGCGCATGAAGCAGCCCGGCTACAGCGAGCTCAGCGGCGTGTGCACACATCCGGATTTCCGCGGCGGCGGCCTTGCCCGCCTGCTGTCGGTGTTCGTCGCCGGCCGGATCGCGGCACGCGGCGAGGTTCCATACCTGCACGCCTATGACAGCAACGCTGCGGCGATCAGGCTTTACGAGTCCATCGGCTTCCGCTTGAGAAGCAAGATGAACATGGCCATGGTCCAACGCGCGGAGTGACGAAAGGGAGGATTTGATCGAAATCCTCCCTCTCGACGTCTCAGCTACAAGAGGTCACACCGCGATCTTGCCGCCGCCCTGCTTCGTAATCGCAACGACGGACGGCCGCACCGGCATGTCCGGCTTGAAGTCCGGCCAGCGGGTCGACGGGTCCTCGTAATAGGACGGGCGGCCGAACCCTTCCCAGTCCTCGCCACCGTCGCCCGGGTGCTGGACGGCGACGAAAGCCGTCTGGTCGTCGGGCGCGAACAGCGGACCGCACATTTCGGCGCCGATCGGCACGCGGAAGAACAGTTTCGACGTTGCCCGCGCGGCACCCTCGGTATCGACGGCCCAGAGGCCGTCGGTGCGGCCGGTGGCCTTCGGGCCCTGGCCGTCGGTGGCGACCCACAGGCGCCCGGCGGAATCGACGGCGCAATTGTCCGGCATGCCGAACCAGCCATGGGCGGTGGTCGCGGTCGAGAAAGTGGCGCCGACATCGGCAACGGACGGATCGCCGCATTTCAACAGCACTTCCCATTTGCCCTTGGTGGCGGCGAAATCGCCGCCGTCCTCGACGATCTCGATGATGTGGCCGAAAGCGTTCTCGGCGCGCGGATTGGCGGCGTCGACCTGCTCGGCCTTGCGCTTGGAATTGTTGGTCAGCATGACATAGACCTTGCCGTTGCCGGCATTGGGCTGGATGTCCTCCGGCCGGTCCATCTTGGTGGCGCCGAGCAGGTCGGCGGCGCGGCGCGTCTCGATGAGAACGTCGGCCTGGGAAGCAAAACCGTTCTCCGCCGTCAGCGGGCCTTGACCGAAAACGATCGGCATCCATTCGACCGAGCCGTCCTCGGCGAATTTGGCGACATGCAGCGTGCCGTCGTCGAGCAGGTTCATGTTGGCGGCGCGGTCATTGGGGTTGAACGTGCCGGCGGTGACGAATTTGTAGATATAGTCGAAGCGCTCGTCGTCGCCGAGATAGAAAACGACGCGGCCGTCCTTGGCGACGATCGACTCGGCACCCTCATGCTTGAAGCGGCCCATGGCGGTGCGCTTTCTAGGCACCGAGTTCGGATCGTTGACGTCGACCTCGACGATCCAGCCGAAGCGATTGGGCTCGTTCGGCTCCTTGGCAAGGTTGAAGCGGTCGTAATGCGCGCCCCACTCATAAGCGCCTTCCGGAATGCCGAGGCGCTTGTAATTAGCGGCTTCCTTGTGACCCTCCGGCAATTCGCCCGAGAAATAGCCGTGGATGTTCTCCTCGGCCATCACATAGGTGCCCCAGGGCGTGACGCCGCCGGCGCAATTGTTGAGCGTGCCGAAGACCTTGGTGCCGGACGGGTCCGCATTGGTCCTGACGCGGTCATGGCCGGCGACCGGGCCGGACAGCGCCATCTCGGTGGTCGACATGATGCGGCGGTTGAGCTTGCCGTCGCGCACCACTTGCCATTTGCCGCCTTGCTTGCGGATCTCGACGATGGTGCCGCCATGCGCGGCCATCTCGACATCGACCTGCTCCTTCGAGAGCGGCGCCACCTCGGCCTTCTTCTTGCCGTCCTTCTCGACGACCGAGACGATGCCGGGGAACATCAGATGCGGGTTGGTGTATTCGTGGTTGACGACCAAAAGGCCGTGCTCGGCCGAGCCGTCGATCGGAATATAGCCGACATAGTCGTTGTTGTAGCCGAACTGTCTTGCCTGGGCTTCGGCCGACTGCTTCAGCGGATCGAAGTCGGGGGAATCGGCAAACAGCGGATCGCCCCAGCGCAACAGCACGTCGGCGTCATAGCCGGGCGCGACATGGTGCTTGTCGTCGATGCCGGCTTCGAGCTCGTCGAACTTGAAGGCCGAAGCCTCAGCGGCGCGCGCCTCGTCGGCCGCAATCAGCGCCAGCGGGCTGACGGTGGCGGCGATGGCCGACACGGCCAGCGAACCCATGAGAAAGCCGCGGCGCGAGAAACGCGCGGCGATGATCTCGCCCATGGTGCTGTTGTCGGTCGGGTTGACCGGCGGGCCGTCATTTTCCTCGAGCTGGCTGGTCCGGAAACGGGTCTCAGGGGTCACGGTCATGAGTTTGTCCTCTGGCTTCTGAGTGGCTGGGGATTTTGACCTTTCGACCCCTAAAGCGCGCCCATCACATTTTCGTGACACTGCCGTGATAGAACCGCAATAGTTGTTTGCCGGCTCGCGGCGGCTTTTGCGACACCCGGCTTCAGTCCCTTGAGCGCCCGCGCTTCGCTGCGGTCAGCTTGACGGCATCGCCCGCTTCGGAAACAAGGGCTGGCCGGCGTGGCGACGGCGCTTCAAAAAAGGGACGGCAAGGTGAGTTTCTGGGGACTGGCGCAGCTCGGCATTTCGACCGTGATATTCCTGCTGGCGGCGACGGCGGCCAAGCAATGGGGGATGGCGCCGAGCTTGGCCAAGCTCCTTTTGACGCTGGCGCTCTACTCGGCCGGCAATCTGATCATGCTGAGACTGGTGCGCGAGTTCGGCATGTCGGTATCGTTCAGCCTATCGGCGGTGATCCAGCTCGTCGCGGTCAATGTCGTGGCGCTCGCCTTCTTCGGCGAACGGCTCAATGCCTTGCAGGCGATCGGCATGGTGCTGGCGATCGCCGCGGTCGCGCTGATCACGCTCGGGCCCTATATGCAGCGGCTGTAGCTGGACCTGAGGGCTCGAATGAAATCGACCGCCAACGCGCTCCTCAACAGGTTGGAATTCCCGGTGCTGCTGGCTGGGCTGGTGATCGCCGGCGGGCTGTGGGGCCTGGTGGAACTCATGGAGGTGGCGCGCGCCACGACGCCGCATACCTTCGATACGGAGATCCTGCTCGCCTTCCGCCGCGCCGGGCAGCCGGATAGCCCGATCGGCCCGCTTTGGCTGGAGGGCGCGGTGCGCGACATCACCGCGCTGGGCAGCACGGCCGTGCTGGCGCTGATCACGACGGCGACGATCGCCTATCTGCTCCTGATCCGCAGGCCCTCGACAGCCCTGTTCATGTTCGCGGCCGTCGCCGGCGGGCAAGCGCTCTCCAGCCTGCTCAAGCTCGAGGTCGACCGGCCGCGGCCCGATCTCGTCTCGCATCTCGTCACCGAGACCTCGCTCTCATTCCCCAGCGGGCATGCCATGCTGTCGGCCGTGACCTATCTGACGCTAGGCTCGCTGGCGGCCCGCTTCCTGCCGGACCGGACGACCAAGGTCTTCGTGCTCGGCTTTGCTGTGCTCACCACCGTGCTGGTCGGCGCCAGCCGCGTCTATCTCGGAGTGCATTGGCCCTCCGACGTGCTTGCAGGCTGGTGCGCAGGTTTTGCCTGGGCCATGCTGTGCTGGCTTGCGGCGCGGCTGCTGCAGCGACGCAAAGTCGTCAAGGATAGCGAATAACCGATGTCCCATCTACATAAATGACGCTTGAAACATCACTATGCTTGTATTATCCATTGATATCGCAGACTCAGACAAAGGTTCTGGCCGATGATCACTGCTGCGCAGATGCGCGCCGCAAGGGCGTTGGCCGGTATCGACCAGCGAACGCTTGCCGAGCGCGCCGGCGTTTCGCTTCCGACGATACAGCGTATGGAAGCGAGCGAGGGCGTCGTGCGAGGCGTCGTTGACACGCTGATGAAGGTCATCCATGCCCTCGATGAGGTCGGGGTGGAATTGATCGGCGAGAACCAGACCAGCGAACGCGGCGGCAGGGGCGTGCGCCTCAAGGCCACCGTGGCGCAGAACCCGCAGGGCTGAGCCGCAACCGTGTCCGTCTCGGGAACCGTTGCCGGTTTTCGGGCAGCGATGCGGCGTCGCAACGGTTTTATCGCGACGGCGACCGCCGACGTCCAGCCGACGATCCCGCCGCCCTGTGGAGCGGAAGCAGTTCATGGATCAGGCGCGGCGGGCAATTCACCACCAAGCACGGCCGACCTTCGCCGAGCTGTTCACACCAAAGCTGGTGACGGTGCTGCGCGAGGGCTACCACCTCAAGCAGCTGAGGGCGGATGTGATCGCCGGCCTGACAGTCGCCATCGTGGCGTTGCCGCTGTCGATGGCGATCGCGATCGCCTCGCATGTGGAGCCCGAGCGCGGACTGTTTACGGCGATCATCGGCGGTTTCATCGTCGGCACGCTTGGCGGCAGCCGTTTCCAGATCGGCGGGCCCGCCGGCGCCTTCATCGTGGTCGTGGCCTCGACGGTCGACCGGCACGGTGTCGACGGACTGATCCTGGCAATGCTCATGGCCGGCGTCTTCCTGCTCGCGGCCGGCTATCTCAGGCTCGGCGCCTATGTGAAGTTCATTCCCTATCCGGTGACGGTGGGTTTCACTGCGGGCATCGCCATCATCATCCTGTCCAGCCAGTTGCACGACCTGTTCGGCCTGACGCTGCCAGGCAAGGAGCCAGGCGACCTGCTGCCGCGGCTTATCGCGCTCGGCAAGGCGGCCCGAACGGCAAATCCGGCGGCCATTGCGCTCGCCGCGCTGACGATAGGGATCATCGTGGCCATGAAGCGCTGGCGCCCTTCGTGGCCGGGCCTCCTGATCGCGGTGACTGCGGCCTCGCTGGCGACGACGCTTCTCGGTCTTCCCGTAGAGACGATCGGAACGCAATTCGGCGGCATTCCGCGGATGTTACCGGATCCGGCTCTTCCGGCGCTGGATGCGCAGAAGCTCGTCTCCGTGGTGCCCGACGCAATTTCCTTCGCTCTGCTCGGAGCAATCGAATCGCTGCTTTCCGCCGTGGTCGCGGACGGTATGACCGGACGACGGCACCGCTCCAACTGCGAACTGGTGGCACAGGGCATCGCCAATATCGGCTCGGCGCTGTTCGGCGGGATCTGCGTGACTGGACTGATCGCGCGCACGGCGACCAACATCCGCGCGGGCGCGCATGGACCGTTGTCGGGAATATTCCATTCCGCCTTCCTGCTGCTGTTCATGCTGGTGGCTGCGCCGCTTGCCAGCTACATCCCGCTGGCGGCGCTCGCCGGGGTGCTGGCCACGGTGGCCTGGAACATGGTGGAGAAGCCCGCCTTCCTGGCGCTGATCCGATCGTCCTGGGGCGACGCCCTGGTGCTTCTGGTCACTTTCGGACTTGTCATCTTCCGCGACCTCACCACCGGCATCGTGATCGGCTTTGCGCTGGGCGCTCTGCTGTTCATCGGGCGGATGGCGCGTTCGGTCGAGGTGGAGGCGCATGTCCCGCCGGTGATGGAGGACCGCGCCGACGACGCAAATGGCGGGCGCGTTGCCTATGACCTCGCCGCCGCCACCGATCCTGATACTGTCATCTATCGCATATCGGGGGCGTTCTTCTTCGGCGCTGCGGCAACGATCGCGACCGTGCTGGACCGTATCGCCGACCAGCGCAGGAACTTCATCCTCGATTGCTCGGCGGTGCCCTTCCTCGATTCGACCGCGGCAAACGTCATCGAAAGCACCGCGAACAACGCAAGGCGCGCCGGAGGACGCTTCATCATCGCGGGCGCCTCGTCGCAAGTCAGGCGCACCCTGATAAGCCATGGCGTCAAGCGGCCGCTGGTGACCTATGCAGCCTCGATCCGTGACGCGCGGGCGCAACTGGGCGGAAAAGCGGAGACGGCGTAGGCGCCCTGCTCAAACCGTCGCTTCGATCGGCTCGGCAAGCTTGGGGCTGGCTCGTGCGGCGATCAGGCAGCCGGCGACGATGAGACATGCGCCCGCCAGCGTGGTCCAGGCCACCTTCTCACCGAAGAAGAACCAGCCAAGCGCGATCGCCCAGATGAAGGCCGAGTATTCTGTCGGGATGAGATATTGCGCTTCGGCACGGGCGTAGGACCAACTCATCAGGAATTGGCCGGCGAGCGACAGCATTGTCACGCCTGCCAAGGGGAGCCAAAGTTCTCTCGGCAGAGCGACGGCAAGCCAAGGCGCTGCGCAACCAAGGATGATCCCGACGAAGATATTCTGGAACAGCATGATCTCGACCGGCTTGGCCAGAAGCGCCTGTCGCCGGGCGAGGATCAGATTGTAGCCGTAGAAGACCGTCGATACGAGCACGGCGACCGTGCCCAAAAGCGCATCCTGCGAATGGCCTGCCTGCCCGAACTGGCCGGCCAGTATGATCAAGACGCCCGCGATGCCGGCCAGCGACGCCCACACCGCCTGCCGCCTTATGCGCTCGCCCAGCAGCAATGCGGCGAGGAAAAGCGCAAACAACGGCGCGACGAAGCTCAGGCCTATGGCCTCGGCGAGCGGCAGCCTGGCGAGACCCCAGAAGAACGAGACTAGGACGATGCCGACAATGACCGCGCGCAGCGCATGCAGACCGAGCACCGGGAGGGTCGGTTTCGAGCGTGGCCCCGTCGACCAGGCCGCGCCCGCGACCACGATCGCGACCATGCTGCGCCATAGCACCGTATTGTAGACGCCGACCGCGATGACCAGCGACTTCATCGCCGCATCCATGCCCGACAGCAGGAAGATCGCCAGCGCGCAGGCGAGCACCGGGATCGTCGGTGAAACGGCGCCGTTCAGGCTGGATGTGTTCACGGCTTTGCTCACATGAGGGTTGCCGCCGAATAGTCCGGAGCGGGTGGCGAAACCAGATGGCAGCCGCACCGACATGGCGGTCCAATATCGAGCGGCGAGGCGAAAAGCTCGCCTCATCGCTGAGTGCCGAGATGCGAAACGCTGTCCCGCCGGCGTTGCAATGCTTCTCCGCCGCGACATGCTCAATCCAGGGACAGCGCCGCGACCTTGCCCTCGCCCATCAACGGCACATAGATGGCCGCCTTGCCGTCCGTGCCGATATCGGCGCTGCCCGGCTTGAACTGCGCTACCACCGTCGGCGCGCCGCCGGGCTTGTAGCTGTAGAGCGTGCCGGTCATGTAGGCGGTGGCGTAGATGGTGTCGCCAATGGCGATGACGCCGTCGAGATCGGCGAATTTTTGGGCCCCGGGCAGCGGCGTGATCTTCTTCGTGGCAAGGTCGACCGACAGCAGGCCGCCGGGCTCGGCGGTGCTGAAATCGGTCCTGTTGATGCCCTTGCCCCAGGACGCGGCGATCAGCCTGCCGCCATCGGCGAACACGCCATTCGGCGAGGCGAGCAGCGCATCCTTGACGAACAGCTCCGGCCTGTCGCCGTCGATGCGGTAGATCGTGTCGGCCAGCATGTCGCTGACATAGACCTTGCCGGCACTGTCGGCGGTCATGTCGTTGAGAAAAACGGCGCCGGGCACATCGATGGTCTCGACCAGTCTGCCGCTGGCGAGATCGACGACGCGCACCTTGGTGATGTCGGCGGCGTAGAGCTTGCCGCCGGCGATCGCCATGCCCTTGGGCGCGTCCATGCCGTCCACCCAGCGGCGAGAGATGACCTTGCCGTCCATCGACAAGAGCGACAAATAGCCATTGCCGTCCGCCGCGCCCGGATTGCCGACGATGTTGGAGACGATGATCCGGTTGTGGGCGGCATCGACCAGCGCGGATTCCGGCTGCTCGAAGCCGGTGGCCCGCCAGAGCTCGCCGGCCTGCACGGCGGACACAGCGCCGATGGCGGCGAAGACGGTTGAAGCGATGAGGTGTTTCATGGGTGCTCTCCGGTGATGACGGCAGAGAGCTAGGCTTTCCGATACTTTCCGGGAAGCCGGAACAGGACTAGTATCGCAATTCAATACCAATTCGCACGAATGAGGCGCAGTCCATGAACGGTCCGATCTTCGAGGCGCTGAAACGGACGCTGAAGGCCAAGGGCCTGACCTACCGGACGCTGGCCGAGCGCATGGGCGTTTCCGAGCCGACGGTGAAGCGCATCTTCCATGAGAAGAACTGCAAGCTCGACCGGCTGATGGAGATCTGCGCCGCGGCCGATGTCGAGCTGGAGAACGTTCTCGGCGCGATGAACCGCGGGCCGGGTCCGGCCAACCGCATCGCGCCGGAGATCGAGCGCCGGCTGGCGGCGCGGCCGGCCCTGCTCTTCGTCTTCGTCATGCTGTCGGAGAAGTTCACGCCCGAAGGCATCATGCGCTCGCAAGGC
The DNA here is from genome assembly GCF_020165035.1 of Mesorhizobium sp. CA6. NCBI lineage: Bacteria > Pseudomonadati > Pseudomonadota > Alphaproteobacteria > Hyphomicrobiales > Phyllobacteriaceae > Mesorhizobium > Mesorhizobium sp. CA6. The sequence goes on from NZ_JAIUHI010000018.1 coordinate 90,842, forward strand.
CTGAGCGAAGCTTCGATGTTCCTCTACCTGCGCGACCTCGAGGAGCTCGGGCTGGTGGCGCTGGGGCGCGGCCTGTCGGCAAGGCTGCTGGTCGACGCGCCGATCCAGTGGGATTTCGAGGGGCCGCTGAAGCCGCATTTCGAGATGACCAACAAGAACTTCATCGGCTGGGCGATCGGCCATATGGAGCAGGCCGCGACCTTCATCAGCTTTTCCAGACGCATGCGGCCGCAAACGGCGGAAATGCTGCGCCGCGAGGCCGACGAGCTCGCCGAACGTGCCAGGCTGCTTGCCCATCACGACCAGCACACCACGCCCGAGGACCAGCTCACCGGCTACAAATGGACCTTCGCCTTCGGCGCGACGCCGTTTCCGGCGATCATGCCGATCGGGTCGCATCCGAGGGATGCGGGCGCCAGGGCGGCGAAGGAGAAACGAGCGCTGCCGGCGTAGCGCCGCCCCTTCTCCCCTTGTGGGAGAAGGTGGATCGGCGCGCAGCGCCGAGACGGATGAGGGGTGTTCCAGCTTGGCCGCAGCGCTCGTCCAAAGCCGCAATCGCCGACGCCTTGTTCCCTGGAGCACCCCTAATCCGGCCGCTTCGCGGCCACCTTCTCCCACAAGGGGAGAAGGAGACACGCCGCGCTAAGCCGCCTTTGCTTCTTCCTGCGGTCCGGCGAGATCGTCCCGCGCCTTGCGGGCCAATCTCCTGGCCGAGCGCTTGGGGCTGTCGCCGAACAGCTCGGCAGCATCGGCAAGGCAGGCCTTGGCCAGGCTCTTTTCGGCACGTTTCAGAAGCTTGCGCAGAAGCTTCGTCTCGTCGGCGGGGCCGAGCGGCTCGCCTTCGGCGTCGAGCAGGGCGCAGATGACGAAGACGTCGTGCAATTCGCCGAGCTGCTCGCCGAGCCTGTCGACCGCCTTGCGGCGCGCCTTGATCGGCGTCGGCCACAGGCGGCCGAGCAGCGACAGATGCATGGCGTGGGTCTTTGCCGCCTTGCGCAGGTCGTGAAAATCGTCGGCCGCGCCGCGTGATTCCGCCTTGTCCAGCGCCTTCTTCGCCCGCCGCAAGGTGGCGCGGGCGCCCTCGGCCAATATATCGGCCGCCTGCTCCGGCTGGTCGGGCAAAGTCAGCCTGTCGATGCGTTCCAGGCCTTCCCGGCATGCGGCGATCGCCGCATTGATGGCCGCGTCGAGGCGCGGACCGGCGTGGAGCTCGTGCTGGCGCAGCACCAGCCGCTCGCGCACGGGGTCGAGACCGCCGCCTGCCGATTGTTCCGGAAAGGCATCGGCCAAGCGGTCGACGGTCTCGATCAAGGCGGTCGCCTCGCGCGGGCCGGCCAGCAGCGCCGACACCTGCTTATAACATTCATTCTCGGTCTGGCAGAACGGTTCGTCCCCGGAACGAACCAGGCGTAGCAAGGCGCGCACGCTTTTCAGCCGTTTGCGGCATTTGTGAAGTCCCTGCTCCGGTTTCTCGCGCGCCATCTCGAGATGAGCGACTGCCTTGCCGATCTCGTCGGCCAATATGCGCCTGACCTCGCCGGTCAGAGGCAAGCGCGGATCGATGCGGAAACTCATGCGGCGATCTCCGGAATCCCCCCGAGGGCCAGCGACGCGTTGTAGAACCTCGACTCGCCGGTGACCTCGCGACCGAGCCAGTCGGGCAGCATTTCGTCAGATACGTCCTCCGGCGTCTCCAGCTCCGCGATCACCAGCCCCGCGAGCTTTCCGCCGAAAACATCGACTTCATAGAGATAGCCGCGGTGTCTAACATGGTGGCGTGTCTTCTCGATGACACGTCCGATGGCGAACGCCATCAATTCCTCGGCCTCGGCAAGCGGGATCGAATATTCGAATTCGTCACGCTCGCGCGCCCTGTCGCCAAACTTCAGCGTCAGCTTGGCTGAGCCCCCGTCGCTGATGCGCACCCGCACCGTGCGGCCGGGCTGCGCGGCGACATAGAATTGACGAATGCGGATTTCCGCCTCGACCTCACCGCGCCAGGCGGGACTGGAGACCAGGAATTTGCGCTCGACTTCCTTGCTCATGGCCGGGCACTAAAGCCTGTGAGGGCCGGGAAGGCAAGCCGAGTCGAGGCCAAATTTGACTTTAATCAATCGATTGATTAAAATGTAGGTATGAACAAACGATCAATCGCAAGAAGGCCGCAGCGCGAGGTCGGCACCGCCGATCAAACGCGCGCGGCGCTTGTCCACGCGGCGCTCAGGCTGTTCGGGCGGCAAGGTTTCGACGGCACTTCGACGCGGGAGATCGCGGCCGAGGCCAAGGCCAATATCGGCTCAATCGCCTATCACTTCGGCGGCAAGGAAGGCCTGCGCGCCGCCGCCGCCGACTTCATCGTCGACACCATCCAGGGGATTGCCGGCCAGGCACTGGGCGGCGTGCAAGCAGCGGCTCCCCTGGACCCGGAAGCAGCCCGGGCGCAGCTTTTCGCGGCGCTCGAGCGGATGGTGGGTTTCGTCGTGGCCAGTCCGCAGGCCGGCGAGATCGTACAATTCGTACTTCGCGAGCTCTCGCATCCGACCGCCGCGCTCGACCGCATCTATGCCGGCGTGTTCGAGCCGACGCACCGGCGGCTGTGCCAGGTCTGGGAACAGGCGACCGGCGAGCCGGCCGAGAGCGAAGCGACCAAGCTCACCGTTTTCACCATGATTGGCCAGGTCATCTATTTCCGTATCGGCCGCGAGGCGGTGATGCGCCGGATGGGCTGGCACGACATCGGCAATGAAGAGGCCGCCAAGGTGGTGACGGTCGCAACCGACAACCTCAGGGCAATGCTGGCCGCGCGGGGGGCCGCCGGCAAGAAGGGCAAATCATGAGCTTTCTTTGTTCGCTGCCGCTCGCGGCCCAATTGTTTGGCGCGTGCGCGCCGGCCGCACCTTTGGCCGTCGGCTATGTCGAAGGCGAATATGTGCTGATGGCGCCGATCGAAGTGGCCCAGGTGGCGACGGTGTCGGTTCGGCGCGGCGACCGCGTCGAGAACGGCACGGCGGTGGCGACGCTGGAAGACGCCGACGCCAAGATCGAGGTTGCGCAGGCTAAAGCCGCGCTTGCGCAGGCACAGGCGCAGCTTGCCGACCTTCAGGTCGGCAAGCGCCCCGAGGAAATCGCCGTGCTCAAGGCCGAGGTCGACATGGCCAAAGCCCAGGCGGCCGACGCCAAGCGCAAATACGACCGCGCCAGCGACCTCTACAAACGAGGCACCGGCACCCAGGCCGATTACGACACCGCCTCGGCTTCGCTGGAGACCGCCAATGCCCAGGTCGGCCAGGCGGAAGCCAATCTCGCCGTCGGCAATCTGCCGGCGCGGGCCGAGACCATCAAGGCCGCCGACAACCAGGTCAAGCAGGCGCGGTCGACCCTGGAGCAGGCCGAGTGGCGGCTGTCGAAGCGGGTGCTGGCGGCGCCCTCGCCTGGCCGCGTCAACGACGTCATCCGCAATCCAGGCGACACAGCCGGGCCGACCGCGCCGGTGATCTCGATGCTGCCGGACGGCGCCGTGAAGCTCAGCGTCTATGTCCCCGAAAGCGCGTTCTCGGCGGTCAAGGTCGGCACCGAGCTCAACGTCCGTTGCGACGGCTGCGGGACAGGGCTGAAGGCACGCGTCAGCTATGTCTCGCCCGACCCCGAATTCACGCCGCCGGTGATCTACTCGCTGGAGAACCGGCAGAAGCTGGTCTATCTCGTCGAGGCGCGGCCGGAGGGCGATGCGGGACCACTGCAGCCCGGTCAGATCGTCGATGTCGATCTTGCGGATCTCGGGCAATGAACGCCATCGACGTTCGCGGCCTGGTCAAGCGCTTCGGCGACAAGACCGTCGTCGACCATGTGACGATGACGGTCGCCGAAGGCGAGATCGTCGGCTTCCTCGGGCCGAACGGCTCGGGCAAGACGACGACCATCCGCATCATGTGCGGGCTTTTGACGCCGGACGAAGGCGACGGCACGGTGCTGGGCTTCGACATCCGCACCGACGCGCTCAAGATCAAGCGCGAAGTCGGCTACATGACGCAGAAATTCTCATTCTACGAGGATCTGACGATCGGCGAGAACCTCGAATTCGTGGCGCGGCTCTACCGGCTGAGGCCGGTCGAGGAGTATGTCTCGCGCACGCTTCAGGATCTCGGCCTGGCCAGCCGCCGCAACCAGTTGGCCGGCACGCTTTCCGGCGGCTGGAAGCAGCGGCTGGCGCTGGCCGCCTGCATCATGCACGAGCCGAAGCTGCTTCTGCTCGACGAGCCGACGGCCGGCGTCGATCCGAAGGCGCGACGCGAGTTCTGGGACGAGATCCATCGCCTCGCCGGCGGCGGGCTGACCGTGCTCGTCTCCACCCACTACATGGACGAGGCCGAGCGCTGCCACCGCATCAGCTACATCTCCTACGGCAAGATGCTCGCCACCGGCACCGTGGACGAGGTGGTGAAGAATGCCGGACTGACCACTTTCGTCTTGCAGGGGCCGCGGCTCGACCAGGTGGCCGAGGCGCTGCAAGGCAGGCCCGGCGTCGACCAGGTGGCGCCGTTCGGCGCGACGCTGCATGTCGTCGGCTCCGACAAGGCGGCGCTCGAAAAGGCGCTGGCCGACGTCGAGAAGGAACACAAGGGCGTCACCGTGAAGCCAGGCGAGACCAGCCTCGAGGATGTGTTCATCCAGTTCATGGCCGGCTCGAAGGACAATATGGCATGAAAGCGGTCTTCTCCTTCGCCAGGCTGGGCGCGCTGCTGACCAAGGAATTCATCCAGATGCGGCGCGACCGCATCACCTTCGCCATGATGCTGGGAGTGCCGCTGATCCAGCTGGTGCTGTTCGGCTATGCGATCAACAACGACCCTAAGAGCCTGCCGGCCGCGCTTGTGGCGACCAGCAGCGACCCCTATACGAGGGCGATGGTCTCGGCGCTGCAGACCACCGGCTACTACCGCTTCGACCATGTCGCGCAAAGTGCGGCGGAAGCCGAGTTCCTGATGGCGCGTGGCGACGTCTCCTTCGTCGTCACCATCCCCGCCGATTTCGCCCGCCGCGTCGAGCGCGGCGACAACCCGCAGATCCTGATCGAGGCCGACGCCACCGACCCGGCGGTCGCCAGCGGCGCGATCTCGACGCTGAGCACCGTGGCCGGCCAGGCGCTACTCAGGGCACAGGGCACTGAGGAAACGGCCAAGGAGGCGGCGCGCGGCCAGCTCGATGTCGTCGTGCACCGGCGCTACAATCCCGAAGGCATCTCGCAATACAACATCGTGCCCGGCCTGCTCGGCGTCATCCTGCAGATGACGATGGTGATGATGACTTCGATCGCGCTGACGCGCGAGACCGAGCGCGGCACGATGGAAAACCTGCTGGCCATGCCGTCGAGCCCGCTCGAGATCATGATGGGCAAGGTGCTGCCCTACCTGGTGGTGGGCGCGGTGCAGGTGGTGGTGGTGCTGGCCGCAGCGAAGCTTCTGTTTGCCATTCCCTTCATGGGGTCGCTGTCGCTGCTGCTGTCCACAGTGCTGGTGTTCGTGCTGTCGCTGGTGCTGCTCGGCTACACGATCTCGACGATTGCGCGCACGCAGATGCAGGCGCTGCAGCTCACCTTCTTCTTCTTCCTGCCCTCGATCATGCTGTCGGGCTTCATGTTCCCCTATCGCGGCATGCCGGGCTGGGCGCAGACCTTTGGCGAGATCTTCCCGCTGACGCATTTTTTGCGCATCACCCGCGCCGTCATGCTGAAAGGGGCAGAGCTGCCGGCGGTGGCTACGGAAGTCGGTTGGCTGGTCGTGTTCGTGGCATTGTTTGCCGGCGTAGCGCTGGTGCGGTTCAGGCGCACGCTGGATTGAGATCACGGAAATCTTGCGCACAAAAGCCTAAGGCTGGCGGGACAGCGCCCCCCTCTGGCCTGCCGGCCATCTCCCCCACAAGGGGGGAGATCGGACGCCTCGCCGACCGTCGCCAACCTCAAACGTTGCAGAGATGGGCGAGGCGCCGAAACTGCCAATCTCCCCCCTTGTGGGGGAGATGGCCGGCAGGACAGAGGGGGGCGCGAAGGATCACAACGATTCTCGCGTGCAGGCCGCGCCTCTAAGCCGCCGCCATGATCTCCGCATAGGTGCCGAAATCGACATTGCCGCCGGAGAGCACTACGGCGACGCTTTTGCCGGCAAGGTCGATCTCGCCGGATGACAGCGCGGCAAACGCGACGCAGCCGCCGGGCTCGACCACCAGCTTGAGATGGGCCATGGCGTCGCGCATCGCCTGGGCGGCCGCCTTGTCGGAGACGGCGATGGCGCCGGCGAGATTCCGTCGGTTGATCTCGAAGGTGATGGCGCCCGGCTCGGCGGTGAGCAGCGCATCGCAGATCGAGCTATGGCCGGGTTCGTTCGAGACCCGCTCGCCCTTGGCCAGTGAGCGGCGCGTGTCGTCGAAATGCTCGGGCTCGACGGCCCAGACTTGCGTGCTCGGCGAAGCGTCCTTGACGGCGACGGAGATGCCGCTCGACAGGCCGCCGCCGCCGCAAGGAACGACGACGGCGTCGAGGGCCACGCCAAGCGCTTTCGCCTGCTTGATCAGTTCCAGGCCGATCGTGCCCTGGCCGGCGATGATCGCCGGATCGTCGAAGGGTGGCACCAGCGCCATGCCCTTTTCGATATAGGGGCGAACGACCGTCATGCGGTCGTCCTTGTAGCGATCGAACGGCACCACTTCGGCGCCCATCTTGCGGACATTGCCGATCTTGAGCGCCGGCGCATCGGCCGGCATGGCGATCACCGCCTTGACGCCGAACATGGCGGCCGAGGCCGCTACCCCTTGCGCGTGGTTGCCGGACGAGAAGGCGACGACGCCGCGGCCGCGCTCTTCCTCGCTCAGGGTAGACAGCTTGTTATAGGCGCCGCGAATCTTGAAGGAGCCGGTTCGCTGCAGCGTCTCGGGCTTGAACAGAATGCGGCCGCCATAGCGCTTGTTGAGCTCGGGCGATTCGATGAGCGGCGTTTCGACGATCAGGCCGGAAAGCCGCTCGGCGGCGGCGCGGATGTCGGAGATGCCGGGCAGGGTGAGCATGATGGGCCTCGCGGGATGAGCACCGTCATGGTGCACGCAAACCGAGGCGTCGCGCCAACGAAAAAATGTGATGGAGACAAGGTTTTGGAAGATGCGCCAGCGGCTGTCACCTTCGTCATTCCAGGGCGGAGCAAGGAGCGGAGCGACGCGCGCAGACCCTGGAATCCATGCCGTGACGTCCGTGACGCGCGAAATCGGACCAGAATTGGGTCGCCTTTCACAGCGAATTTGGAACGATTGTTCTGCACCGCCGCATTCTACGGCAGAAGTCATGGCATGGATCCTCGGGTCAAGCCCGAGGATGACGAAAGGCGCAGGTTCACCCCAGCAGCGTCTTCGTCCTTTTGCTGCCGCCCAGCTTGCGCCAGGAGTTGAAGCGGTGGGTGGCGGCGGCGAAGGATATCTTCATCTGCTGCGAAACCGTGTAGCGCGACTTGCCTTCGTCGAACATGCGGTAGCAGCACTCGGCGCCTTCCTCGGTCAGCTTGCCGTCCGGCGTCTTGTTGTGCGGGTTGGCCGGGTCGAATTTATCGAGCTGTTCCTCGACAAGACCTTTCAGGCGCTGCAGGTCGGCCTCGATGCTGGCGATGAGATCGAGAACCGGCTTGGCGTCAAATGCTTGCGGGGGCTTCTTGTCCGTCATGCCGGGCGTCCTTCAATTTCGGTGGCGGTCAGTTATATAGGCAAACATTCGGCAATAATGAAGGGTTTGATCTCCGCGGGATCAGCATTCGCGCGCCCGCAGCCGGCGCCGTTGGCAATTGACCTTCAACTGCCAAAATCATAGTTTAGAACAATTCTAAACTAGAGTGATCCCATCATGCTTTCCCGTGTTTTCGGCTTCGGCCGCCGTTCCTTCGATTCGCTTTCGGAGCAGGAGATCCTGGCGCTGGCGATCTCCTCCGAGGAGGATGACGGACGCATCTACCGCGCTTATGCCGATGGCCTGGCGCAGGACTTTCCGCAATCGGCAAAAGTTTTCGAGGCGATGGCCGAGGAAGAGGACGGCCATCGCGATTCGCTCATCGAGCTTCACCGCAAGCGCTTCGGCGAGCGCATCCCGCTGATCCGGCGCGAGCATGTGAAAGGCTATTTCGAGCGCAAGCCGGACTGGCTGGTGAGGCCGCTCGGCATCGAGCATGTGCGGCAGCAGGCCGAGGAAATGGAGCGGCAGGCCTATCGCTTCTATGTCGAGGCGGCCAAGCGCACCACCGACGCCTCGACGCGCAAGCTGCTCAACGACCTCGCCGCGGCCGAGCAGGGTCATGAAAGCTCGGCGCATGAATTGGAACAGCAGCATGTGCCGGGAACCGTCAAGGTGGAGGAGGCGACGGCCGAGCAGCGCCAGTTCATCCTCACCTATGTGCAGCCCGGGCTGGCCGGGCTGATGGACGGCTCTGTGTCGACGCTTGCGCCGATCTTCGCCGCGGCGTTCGCCACGCACGACACCTGGCAGACGCTTCTGGTCGGCCTCGCCGCCTCGATCGGCGCCGGCATCTCGATGGGTTTCACCGAGGTCGCCTCCGACGACGGCAAACTGTCGGGGCGCGGCTCGCCGATCAAGCGCGGGCTGACGGTCGGCCTGATGACTTCGCTGGGCGGCCTCGGTCACGCGCTGCCCTATCTGATCCCGTATTTCTGGACGGCCACTGCCGTGGCGGCGGTGGTGGTGTTCTTCGAACTCTGGGCGATTGCTTTCGTTCAGAACCGCTACATGCAGACTCCCTTCTGGCGCGCCGCCTTCCAGGTGGTGCTGGGCGGCGCGCTGGTGTTCGGGGCGGGCGTGCTGATCGGCAATGCGTAGCCTTCTCCTTCTCCCCTTGTGGGAGAAGGTGGATCGGCGCGTAGCGCCGAGACGGATGAGGGGTGCTCCAGCGGAGTGAGACGCCGGCAAACGTGCCGTCTCCTCCGGCGTCGCCAAGCGGGAACACCCCTCATCCGTCGCCTTCGGCGACACCTTCTCCCACAAGGGGAGAAGGGAAAGGCGCGCTTCAGCCATTCACCTCGCGGCTATCCTGCGGCGCCTCGGCCCTTTCCTCCATCCCATAGTCGCGCATGACATGGGCGATGCGCAGACGGTAGTCGGCAAAGAAGCCGCCGCGCCCCGCCTTTTGCGCCTGCCGGTGCTCTTCGGTGTTGCGCCAGGCTTTCACCGCTTCCTCGTCGCGCCAGAAGGACAGCGACAGAACCCGCCTGGGGTCGGTCAGGCTCTGGAAGCGCTCGACCGAGATGAAGCCGTCTATGCTCTCAAGCAGCGGCTTAAGCTCGGCGGCGATGCCGAGATAGGCATCGCGCTTGCCTTCCGCCGGCTCCACCTCGAAGATGACAGCGATCATGTCTCGACCCCTTCCTTGACAACCACGTCGGTGCGAAAGACCTGTCTCGGCCCATGCGGCCCGGACACCAGCTTCAGGAAGAGGCGATCTTCCTTCAAGATGAATTTCTCGCGCCGCGCGAATTCATAATTCGCCTTGCCCGCCGGGTCGGCGGCAAGCCGGGCGCGATAGCCTTCATAGGCCGCGAGGCTCTCGATGTTGTAGGCGGCATAGGCCGTGGTGGCCGAGCCTTCATGCGGGGCGTAATAGCCGATCAGGTCGGCGCCGCAGCGCGGAATGGCCTGGCCCCAGGCCCGCGCATATTGCTCAAAGGCCGCCTTGCCGAACGGGTCGATCTCGTAGCGGATGAAGCAGGTGATGGTCATGTCGGTCTCCTCGTCCGTTGAGTTTTGACGACGACGGTTCGACCGCGGTCGAAACATCGCTTGCGCCTTTGTGCTAGGCATTCTCCTGTCAGGAGAGTTTGCCGCGCTGCTTGAGCCGACCGCAGAATAGTGCTTCCCTGACAGGAATGCTTCGATGAGGATCGAACCATGCGTGAAGGACCCGACATCGCCCGCATCGCCAGCCTGGTCGGCGACCCGGCCCGCGCCAACATGCTCAACGCTCTCATGGGCGGTACGGCGCTGACCGCGTCGGAACTGGCGCTGGAAGCGGGTGTGTCGCTGCCCACCGCTTCCTCGCATCTGTCGAAGCTGATGGATGGCGGCTTGCTGACTTTGGCCAGCCAGGGCCGACACCGCTATTACGGTCTCGCCGGCGCGCAGGTGGCCGGCATGATCGAGGCGATCATCGGCGTCGCCGAAGCGGTCGGCCCGAAGCGTGTGCGGCCGGGACCGCGCGACGCGGCCATGCGCGTGGCGAGGGTCTGCTACGATCACCTGGCCGGCGAGCAGGCGGTGGCGATGCTCGACCGGCTGCTCGACAGGAAGCTTTTGCTGCGCGACGACAACCAAATCAGGCTCTCGCCGTCCGGGGCCGCGCATTTTTCCGCGCTCGGCATCGAAACCGGTGCCAAGGCGCGGCGGCCGGTTTGCCGCGCCTGCCTCGACTGGAGCGTGCGGCGATCGCACCTCGCCGGCACGCTTGGTGCGGCCATCCTCGACAAGATCATCGCCGAGAAATGGGCGCGGCGCGAGAAGGACAGCCGCGCCGTGGTGTTCTCGCCGACGGGCAGGCAGGAGTTTGAGCGGGTGTTTCTGGCGTAGGGTCACGCGCAAGCGATACCTTCGCAATGTCGGCGCGAGGCGCCCCCCTCTGGCCTGCCGGCCATCTCCCCCTCAAGGGGGGAGATTGGCAGTTCTGGCTCTCCGCCATTCTTGCAACGTTGGAGATTGGCGAAACCGGCTGAGCGATTAATCTCCCCCCTAGAGGGGGAGATGGCCGGCAGGCCAGAGGGGGGCGCGAAGGATCGCGGCTTTGCCGGCTCTGCCGTCCACGCAAACCTACCCCCGCTTCAGCACCTTCCCCAGCTTGAAGAACTCCTTCCACGGATCGGCCTTCTTCAGCTGTGCCAGCGTGGAAGCGTCCCCAAGCGGGAACGCATTCGGCGCCAGGCCCTTCTTTATCTCCGGCCAGGTCGCCGGCATCGATATCGTCGCACCCTTCTTGGCGCGTGAGGAATAGGGCGCGACCGTGGTCGAGCCCCTGCCGTTGCGCAGATAGTCGACGAAGATCTTGCCGGTGCGCGCCTTCTTCGACAGCGTCGCCGTGTAGCGGTCGGGCGCGGCCTGCTCGAGCGCGCGGGCGAAATCATGGGCGAAATCCTTGACCTCGTCCCACTCCGCCGAGGGTTTCAGCGGCACCAGCACGTGATAGCCCTTGCCGCCTGAGGTCTTGACCAGGTTCGGCAGCGACAGCTCGTTGAGCTGCTCGTGGATGTCGAGCGCCGCCTCGCGTACGCGGCCGACATCGACGCCTTCATCGGGATCGAGATCGAAGATGATCTGGTCCGGCTTTTCCAACTTATCGATCGTCGAGCCCCAGATGTGCACCTCGACCACGCCGTACTGGACAAGCGCCGCCAGCCCGTCGAAATCCTTGATGAACAGTATCTCCTCGCCATCGGTCGGATCTTTCATCCTGGCGATCTTGTCGCTCATGCCGGGCGAGGCGTGTTTCTGGAAGAAGCGCTGGCCGTGGATGCCGTCCGGTGCCCGCACCAGGCTCAGCGGCCGGTTGACGACGAATTCTGCCATGCGCGGCCAGACCAGCGCGTAATGATCGAGCAGGTCCCGCTTGGAAACCTTTTCGTCGGGCCATAGCAGCTTGTCGGGATGCGAGAGCTTGATCGAGGTCTTCGCCGTTCCGGCCGAGGGTTTCGGTGCGGTCTTTGCACCCGGCTTCGCCCCGGTTTCGGCCTTCTTCGGCTGTTCCTGCACGACTTCCTCCGCCGGCTTGTCCTCGCGCAACCCCTGGAACGAGGCGTGCCGGATTATACGGTCGGAAGTCCAGCTGCGGAACTCCACCTCGCCGACAAGTTCCGGCTTGACGAAGGTGAGGCCCTTGCCCTTGGGCACGGCGGCCGAGAACGGCGAGGCCGTCGCCTTGAGGCCGTCGAGCTTCTTCTTCAAATCCGTCATCACCTTGCCGGAAAAGCCGGTGCCGACACGGCCGGCATAGTGCAGCTTGCCGCCTTCGTTGAAGCCGACCAGCAGCGAGCGCAGGCCGCGCCCGGTCTTGTCCGAGGGCAGATAGCCGCCGATGACGAATTCCTGGCGCAGCGTGCATTTGGATTTGATCCAGGAGAGCCCCCGCCCACTGCGGTAGGGCGCGTCGGCGCGTTTCGATACCACGCCTTCCAGGCCCATCCGGCAGACATGCTGCAGCATGACCTTGCCCGGCTCGTGGAAATGGTCGCTGAAGCGCAGCGCCGAATGTTCGGGCTGCTGGCCCAGCAGCTCTGCCAGCGCCTGCTTGCGTTCGACCAACGGTTCGCGGCGCAGGTCCTTGCCGTCGAGCCGCATCAGGTCGAAGACATAGTAGACGAAGCGGTCGGCGCGTCGGGCCGACAGGTCCGCCTGCAGCAAGGGGAAGGACGAGATGCCGCTGTCGGCCAAAACCACGATCTCGCCGTCGATGATGGCGTCGCGGCATTTCAGCCTGGCAAGCGCAGCGGTGACAGGACCATCGAATTTGTCCGTCCAGTCGAGACCGGCGCGAGTGAGCAGCCTGACCTCGCTGCCGGCGATCTGCGCCTGCATGCGGTAGCCGTCGAATTTGACTTCATGCAGCCAGTCCTCGCCGGCGGGCGCATCCTTTTCCAGCGTCGCCAGCTGCGGCTCGATGAATTCGAGACGCTTGCCAGGCCCGGCCTTGGTCTTGGCGGCAGCCGGCCTGTTGGATTGCCAGACTTTCGGTGTCTGCCCCCTGGCGGTCTTGCCTTCGCCCACCTCCTCGATGGTCAGGCCCGACTTCACCGATTTCGGTTCCTCCTCGAGAACATCCTCGCCGGGCCGGGCGGCGGCATCGTCGGATTTGATCAGCAGCCAGTTGTCGCGCTTCTCGCCCGGGCGGGGCCGCAGCCTGACCAGATGCCAGCGGCCGTTGAGCTTGTGGCCCTCGAGCTCGAAGTCGATATGGCCCTTCTTCATGCTCTTGGCCGGATCGCCATCCGGCGTCCACTTGCCTTCGTCCCAGACGATCACCGAGCCGCCGCCATATTGGCCTTTCGGAATGGTGCCTTCGAAGGACGCGTAGTCGATCGGGTGATCCTCGACATGCACGGCCAGCCGCTTCTCATGCGGATCGAGGCTCGGGCCGCGCGTCACCGCCCAGCTCCACAAGACGCCGTCATGCTCAAGCCGGAAATCATAATGGAGCCGCGTGGCGGCATGCTTCTGGACGACGAAGATGCCGCCGCCTTGCTTTTGCCTGCCGACCTTGCCGGCCGGCTCGGCGGTCTTCTTGAAGTCGCGCTTGGCGTGATACTGCTCGAGGCCGGCCATGCCGCCATCCTCCTATGCGGATTTGCGTTTTGGCGCGGCCTTGCTCTTGCTTTTCCCGGCCGCCGCTTTCGATGTGGCCTTGCCGGCTTTGCCGCCGCCTTCCGCGTTCAGGCTCTTCTTCAACGCATCGAACAGGTTGACCACATTGGACGGCTTTGGCTGCGCCTTGGCCTTGGGCGCCTTCTTGCCCGCCTTCTTGGCGCGGATCAGCTCAAGCAGCGCCTCCTCGTAGCGGTCGTCGAATTTCGACGGGTCGAACTTCGTCTTCTTGCCGTCGATGATGTGCTGGGCCAGGTCGATCATCTCCTTGTCGGTCTTCGCCGCTGCGATGTCCTCGAACACCGTCGCCGGCCGGCGCACCGTGTCGTCGTAGCGCAAGGTGGTCAGCACCATGCCCTTGCCGAGCGGCTCGATCGCCACCGGCCGCTCGCGCCGATAAAGCACGATGCGCGCAAGCCCCGCCATCTTCCTGGCCGCCATCGCGTCGCGGATGACGGCGAAGGCTTCTTGCGACACCTCGTCCGCCGGGGAAACATAGTAGGGCGTGTCGAGGTAGATCTGCTCGATCGAGGATTTCTCGACGAAGCCGTCGAGGCTCATCGTGTGCGAGGATTCGATCTGCACCGCCTCGATCTCGTCCTCCTCGATATGGACGAAGTCGCCGTCGCTCACCTCATAGCCCTTGACCTCGTCGCCCTCTTCAAGCGGCTTGCCGGTGCCCGCATCGACATAGATGCGCTTGACGGTGTTGCCGGTCTTGCGGTTGAGGATGCGGAAAGAGACCTTCTCGGCCTGGGTCACGACGTTGGTGAGCTCGATGGCGCATGTGACCAGCGACAGTTTGAGATAGCCCTTCCAAGCCGGGCGTGGTGCCATTGCGAACTCCTGCGCGATGCGGTTTCAATCGCAACGGACAGGGGTTCGCTTGGGTTCCGGGAGGGCTGGCCACGCAGCCTGCTATTCGGCGGCCTGCAGGTTGACCTTGCTTTCCGCGATTTCGGTGAGCTTGCGGTCCGTCGCCTCTTCTTCCTTGAGGTTCTTGGCCAGCACGTTGGCGCAGTCGCTGCGGCCGAGCTGCTTGGCCCAGGCGATCAGCGTGCCGTAGCGCGTTATCTCATAGTGCTCGACGGCCTGGGCGGAGGCGATCAGCGCGGCGTCCAGAACCTCCTTGTCGTCGACATCGCCGCTGACTTCGTCGGCCTCCGCGAGGATGCCGTCGATGGCCGGGCAATTGACGGTCTTGGCCTTGACGCCGTGCAGCTCGAACACCTGCTCGACCCGCTCGATGTGACCCTTGGTCTGCGCGAGATGCTTCTCGAAGCCGCCCTTCAATTGCGGATCGGTCGCCTTATCGATCATTTTCGGCAGCGATTTCTCGATCTGCTTCTCGGCATAATAGATGTCGCGCAGCGTGTGGATGAAGAGGTCGTCCAGCGTCTTGATGTCTTTCGAAAAGAAGCCCATGGCGGTTGCCTTTCCATGTTTCGCATTGTCGGGAAGTTGCGCGGCAGAGGGCCGCCAACACGGCCGGTTCGCCCCCGGCCTTGCGGTGTCAACGTCGTGTTCCGGGACAGGTTCCTGCCCGCCCAGACGCGCGAAAGGAAATTTCCTGTCGCCGGGCAAACGTGAAACAGATGCGCGCGCAAGCGACATCGGAACGAAACATATGTGATGCAAAAGTCACACGGAGCGGAATCGCGACGAAAGGCGCCGAAAGACCCCGAATCAGCCGCAATCCCGCCACGAAGCAACGTGTTTCGGACCAGAAATTAACATCACGTTCACCGACTATTCACGCCTCGACGCTATGCTCTCGAACAATTCGGACGGGACATCCGAAAGCGGGACAGGGACCAGGTAAAATGAACTTCTGGAATCACATCGCCGGCTATGCCGCAGCCATTCGCGAATTCGTCGCGCCGACCTATCGGCCGGAGCGCTATTACATGCGCGGCCCAGGGCCGGCCTGCGCGCGCCGCGGCAACTCGCTGGGCGTCGGCGTGAACTGATCATGACCCGCGAACGAGCCCACCATGGCCGCATCTGCCGGCCGGCCGCCGACCAGCGCGCCACCACCTATCGCGCCGAGCGGTTGACGCTCGCCGGCAACTGGCGTGCGACAACGCCGCGACTTTGACGCCGCCGCCGGCTGCCTTAGTGTCTCCCCTAGCTTAGTGTCCCCTTGGTACAGCGTAAGGGGGTCACAAGCAGCCGGGGCCGCCATGACCGACCTGCCCGAACGTCCCATCTTGCCGCGCCGGGCCTATGACGCCCGCCAGCCGCTGATCGTGTTCGACGGCGTCTGCGTGTTCTGCTCGGGCTTCGTTCAGCTCATCCTCAAGCTCGACCGGAAAAGACGTTTCCGCTTCGCCACCGCGCAGTCGCCGCTCGGCGAGGCGCTGTTTCGCGAGCACGGCCTGCCGACCGACGACTACGACAGCAACCTCGCCATCATCGGCGGCGCGGCCTTCACCAAGCTCGACAGTTTCGTCGCCGTCATGGACGCGCTCGGCTGGCCATGGCGCTCCGCGAAGGCGCTGCTCATCCTGCCGCGGCCGCTGCGCGACTGGCTCTATGACCGCGTCGCCAAGAACCGCTACGCGCTGTTCGGCCGGAAAGACAGTTGCGAGATACCCTCGGCCGAGTTGCGGGAGCGATTGATCGGCTGACGGCGGTTACGGCAGGCTTGGGGGCAAGGCATGAAGCTTCTCATCGTCGGCGGCTACGGCACCTTCGGCGGACGCATCGTCCGATTGCTGGAGAACGAGCCACGCCTCGAGCTCATCATCGCCGGCCGGTCGCTCGCCAGGGCCGAGGCTTACTGCAAAGGACGGGGCGCGACCGAGGCCAGGCTTGTGCCGACGGCATTCGACCGCGACGGCGACCTTGCCGCGCAACTCGCCGGCATGCTGCCCGACATCGTGGTCGACGCCAGCGGTCCGTTCCAGGCCTATGGCGAGGGGCGCTACCGGCTGGTCCAAGCCTGTATCGGTGCGCGCATCCACTATCTCGACCTTGCCGACGGTTCGGACTTCGTCGCCGGGGTATCAGCCTTCGACGCGGCGGCTAAGGCGGCCGGCGTGATGGTGCTCTCCGGCGTGTCGAGCTTTCCTGTGCTGACGGCGGCGGTCGTGCGGCGCCTTTCGGCCGGCATGGTGCGTGTCGACGGCATCCGCGGCGGCATTGCGCCATCGCCCTTCGCCGGCGTCGGCGAGAACGTCATCCGCGCCATTGCAAGCTATGCCGGCCGGCCGGTGCAGATGCTGCGGGACGGCAGACCGGGCGAAGGTTATCCGCTCACCGAGCAGATGCGCTATACGATCGCACCGCCCGGGCGCGTGCCGTTGAGAAACACGCTGTTCTCGCTGGTCGACGTGCCGGATTTGCGCGCGCTGCAGGCGTTGTGGCCGGAAACGAAGATGATCTGGATGGGCGCCGGCCCGGTGCCCGAGCTGCTGCACCGGGCGCTGATCGGCCTGGCTTGGCTGGTCCGCGCTGGCCTGGTGCGGTCGCTGTCGCCGCTGGCGCCGCTGATGCATTGGGCGACCAACCGGCTGTCATGGGGCGAGCATCGCGGCGGTATGTTCGTGGAGGTCGACGGCGCAGATACAGAGGGCAGACCAAACAAGCGGTCCTGGCACCTGTTGGCCGAGGGCGATGACGGGCCGCTGATCCCGTCCATGGCGGTCGCGGCGATCGTCCGCAAGGCGCTCGACGGCCGCATGCCCCCACCAGGCGCGCGGGCGGCCGTGCGCGACGTCGAGCTGGAGGACTATGAAACGCCGTTCGCCGGCAAGACGATTTGCACCGGCTTCAGGGACGAGACCGGCAAGGGGAAGGCGCTCTATCCCGATCTGCTCGGCGATGGGTGGAAAAGCCTTCCGGCTGAAATCCGCGCCATGCATGATGAAGCGGCGATGGCGGACGGACGCGCCAGCGTGGAGCGCGGTAGCGGTATTCTTAGCCGGCTTGCCGCCCGCATGGCCGGCTTCCCACCTGGCGCGGCCGATGTCCCCGTCAAGGTGCGTTTCGCTGCCGACGGGCACGGTGAGACCTGGACGCGGACTTTCCCAACGTACGGTTTTTCGAGCCGGCAGTTTGCCGGGCGTGGCCGATCGGAGCGGCTGCTTTGCGAGCGCTTCGGCCCGCTCACCTTCGCCATGGCGTTGGTGGCGGGCAAGAACCGCCTGTCGCTCGTGCTGCGCCGCTGGAGCTTTCTCGGCCTGCCGCTGCCGATGTGGCTTTGTCCGCGCTCGACCGCGTACGAAACCGTCGAGGACGGCCGCTTCCGCTTCCATGTCGAGATATCGCACCCGGTCGCCGGACTGATCGTGCGCTACCGCGGCTGGCTCGAACCGTCGCACGGTTCGAGCACGGTGGGTTCGCCGGCCGTCTCGCCCAGTTCGCGGCAGCCGGTGGCCGTGCACAGCGTCCAACCCTTCCGGGTGGCGCCGGACGCCGCGAGCACCAGGCGCGGTTGGGGTCCGATCCGCGGCGCATAGACCCACCAGCCGCTGCGCAGCACCGAGCCCTCCGGCGGCTCCATGCCGGCGCCGGAGCCCTTGACCCGCGCCTCAACGGCCTGCAGCCCGGCCGGCGACACTTTCCAATCCTCCTGCCAGCGCGTCCGTTCCACCGAATGCGTCCAGGACAGCGTGAAGGCGGCAACGGCAAGCGTCACCGTCTTGCCGGCGGCGAGGATGCACAGGCTCATGCGGTCCCGGCCGTGGATAGCCGGCGGGCGCGCCACCAGTGCCAGCCGATCCAGACAAACGCCAGCGCCCAGCCGGTCTCGTCAGTAAGCGGCAACGCGGCCACCAGCAGCAGGCCGGCGCAGAACGCGACGAGACGCTCCCACCAGGCCATGCGGCGGGCGAGGAAGCCGACGGCGGCGGCGCCCCAGAGCACGATGCCCATGCAGGCTTTGACGACGATATGGCCGACCTCGACGGGATAGCCGAACGACGCCGCGATGGGACCGGCGTCCTGCAGCATCAAGGCCGGCGTGTAGACGGCCATGAACGGCACGACGAAGCCGGCAATGGCGAGCTTGGTCGCCTGGATGCCAATCTTGAGGCCGCTTTCCTTGGCCATGGGTGCTGCGGCAAAGGCGGCGAGCGCCACCGGCGGGGTCAGGTCGGCCATGATGCCGAAATAGAAGACGAACATGTGGCTGACCACCAGCGGCACGCCGAGCGACAGCAGCGCCGGGCCAGCAAGCGAGGAGGTGATGATGTAGTTCGGGATGGTCGGAATGCCCATGCCGAGAACCAGGCAGGTGAGCATGGTCAACACCAGCGACAGGAACAGATTGTTCTCGCCGATGGAGATGATCCAACCGATGAAGGTGGAAGCGATGCCGGTGAGCGTCAGCGTGCCGATGACGATGCCGACAATGGCGCAGGCGATGCCGACGGGGAGGGCGTTCTTCGCCCCTTCGGCAAGCGAATCGACGCAAATGCGCAGCGTCTCGCGCCCGCCCTTGAAGGCGAGGCAGGCGATAACGAGCGCTGCGATGACGAGGCTCAGCACATTGACGCCGAAGCGCATGAAGGATGCCGCCGCAAGACCGAGCGCCAGCCAGAAGACGAAGCGAAAGGCAAGCGGTCCGATCAACGCCGCCAGTGGCGTGCCGAGGATGAGCACGACGGTCAGCGCAAGGCCCATCGTGCCGGCGAAGATCGGCGTGTAGCCGGCAAACAGCAGATAAACCAGCACCGCGAGTGGCAGCACGAGCGGCCAGTGCTTCCTGACCGCTTCCCAGGGATTGGGCAACTCTGCCTTGGCCATGCCGTGCAGGCCGGCCTTGCCGGCCTCCAGATGCACCTGCCAGAAGCAGGCGCCGAAATAGAGCAGCGCCGGGATGATCGCCGCCTTGACCACCTCGGCGTAAGGGATGTTCAGGGTCTCGGCCATGATGAAGGCGACGGCTCCCATCACCGGTGGCATGATCTGGCCGCCCATCGAGGAGGTCGCCTCGACCGCGCCGGCGAAGGCGGAGCGGAAACCGAAGCGCTTCATCAGCGGGATGGTGAACTGGCCGCTGGCGACGACATTGGCGACGCCCGAACCGGAGATGGTGCCCATCAGCGCCGAGGACAGCACGCAGACCTGGGCCGGGCCGCCGCGCCACGAACCGACGAGGCCAAGCGCGAAATCGTTGAACAGCGCTATCATGCCGGCCCGTTCGAGGAAGGCGGCAAAGACGACGAAGATGAAGATGTAGGCGGCCGAAACATAGACCGGCGTGCCGTATATGCCTTCTGTGCCATAGGCGAAGGTGTCGACAAGCTGCGCGAAATCATAGCCGCGATGGATGAAGGGCGGCGGCAAATGATTGCCGACGAAGCAATAGGCGAGGAAGATGAAGGCGATGACCGCCAGCGGCAGGCCCATCAGCCGCCTGGCGGCTTCGAAGACCAGCACCACCAGCAGTGCGCCGACGATCAGGTCGGGCGTGGTGAGGAAGCCGGAGCGGCGGATGAGGTCGGCATAGAAGAACCAATTGTAGAGGCCGGTGGCGAATCCCAGCACGCCAAGCACCCAGAAGCCCGCCTTCGCCGCGGCGCTCCTGGCGCGCAGATTGGCGATCAGGCCGAAACCGAGCAGCAGCAGGAAGCCGACATGCATGGCCCGCACTACCTGGCTGGGCAGGCTGCCATAAGCGGCGATGTAGATCTGGAAGACGGAAAAGGCGACCGCAACCAGGAACGCCGCCTTGCCGGCGAGGCCTTCACCAAAACCGGGCGGCAGACCTTCGACTTGTTCCTCGGCGACGGGAAGATGGAACGTGGGCGGGTTGCCGTCGCTTGTTGTTGCGGGCTTGGCTTCGCTCATCCGACGGGCTCCAAGACGAACGAATGACAGTGCGAGGCACCCCCCTCTGCCCTGCCGGGCATCTCCCCCGCAAGGGGGGAGATCGGAAGCGTCAATGACGGCGCTCTTCCTGCTACATCGGCGATTGGCGAAGCGCGCGGCGACAGCCAATCTCCCCCCTTGCGGGGGAGATGCCCGGCAGACCAGAGGGGGGTGTCTGGCGAAGACATCTCAGACTGCCGCGCCCCCTACTTCAGCAGCCCTTTTTCCCTGTAATATTTCTCCGCGCCGGGATGCAGCGCCACCGGCATGCCGTCCAGCGCCTTGGCCGGATCGATCGCCTTGGCGGCGGCATGGGCGGCTACCAATTGGTCGAGATGTTCGAACAGCAGCTTGGTCATCTGGTAGGCGGTCTCGTCGGAGACGTCGGCGCGGGTAATCAGGAAATTGCCGACCGCGGCGGTCGCGACATCCTGCGTCTGGCCTTCATAGGTGCCTTTCGGGATGACCACCGACAGATAGGGCGCGCCGATCTTGGCGACGTCCTCGGCCGGCACGGCGACGACATTGATGGGAACCGAGGTCGCGAGATCGCGGATGGAGGCAACGCCGAGGCCGGCAGACTGCAAGGTGGCATCGAGCTGGCGGTTCTTGATCAGCTCGACCGACTCGGCGAAGGGCAGGTATTCGACCCGTCCGAGATCCTCGTATTTGAGACCGGCGGCGGCGAAGATGGCGCGCGCGTTGAGCTCGGTGCCGGAGGCGGGCGCGCCGACCGACAGGCTCTTGCCCTTGAGGTCGGCGAGCGTCTTGATGCCGGAGTCCTGGCTGGCGACGATCTGAATGTAGTTGGGATAGATCGCGGCAATGCCGCGCAGCTTGTCGAGCTTGCCCGGGAAGCCGGCCTCCGTGTTGCCTTCGGCGGCCATCTTGACCGAATCGCCGAGCGCAAAGGCGATCTCGCCCTTGCCCTGCTGCAGCAGGTTGAGGTTCTCGACCGACGCCTTGGTCGCCTGAACCTGGGTGCGCGAGCCCTCGATTCCCTTGCCGTAAATCTCCGACAGGGCGACCCCGAGCGGATAGTAGACGCCCGACGTGCCGCCGGTGAGCACATTGATGAATTCCTGCGCCCCGGCCGACACGGCGCCAAGGCCGAGCGACAAGGCCAGCGCGCCGGCGGCAATAGATTTGGTCCTGAAATTGAACATCGCGATTTCCTCCCTGAAAATGTCGGCCCGCAATCCGCCCCCCTCCCGGCGAGCCCGCGACGAGTTTAGACGGCGGAAAGCAAATGCCAACCCGCAATTGCGTGCGTTAGACCAATGGTTGAGTAGCGGCGAACGACGGCTTGCGCTCGATGGCTTTGGGGGCGAAAGATTTTTCCGGCGCCTGTCGAAATCGGTCGATGCCGCACGACATAGGTCGGCACGCGACGATGCGGCCTTCAAGAAAACGGGAGAACTTCCATGCGTTACATGCTTTTGATCTACAATGACGAGGCCGCGATGGCGAACGTGTCGAAGGAGCAGACCCAGCAGGTGCTCGCGGCCTATGGCGCCTATACCGAGGCGCTGAAGAAATCCGGCGCGTACATCGCCGGCGAGCGGCTGCGCCCGACGCAGGCGGCCACCGCGGTACGGATGGCGAACGGCAAGACCAACGTGCTCGACGGTCCCTATGCCGACACCAAGGAGCAACTGGCCGGCTTCTACATGATCGAGGCGGCCGACATCGACACGGCGATCGAATGGGCCGCACGCTGCCCCGCGTCCAGCACCGGCACGGTCGAGCTGCGGCCGATCTGGGAAATGGCTGAATACGTAGCAGCCGCATAGCGATCCTACGATGCATGATCGTTCGCAGATCGCGCGGGCGGCCGCCGAAGCGGCCGCCCGGCGCAGCTACGGCAAGCTGGTCGCCTGGCTGGCGGCGCGCACGCGCGATGTCGCCGGCGCCGAGGACGCGCTGGCCGATGCCTTCGCCGCCGCGCTCGAACGCTGGCCGCGAACCGGCGTGCCGGCGCAGCCCGAAGCCTGGCTGCTCGCCGTGGCGCGGCGGCGCGACGTGGACGCCGTGCGGCGTCGTCTGACCGGCGAGGCGGCGCGCGATCATCTGAAGCTGATTGCCGAAGAGATGGAGGAGCGCGTGCGCGGCGAAGACCTGCCCGACGACCGGTTGCGGCTGATGTTCGCCTGCGCCCATCCGGCGATCGAATCCAGCGTGCGTGCGCCGCTGATCCTGCAGACGATCCTCGGCTTCGACGCCGCGACGATCGCCTCGGCCTTCCTGGTTTCGCCGGCGACGATGGGCCAGCGGCTGGTGCGGGCCAAGGCGCGCATCCGCGAGACCGGGATTCCGTTTCGCGTGCCGGAAAAGGCGGAGCTGGGCGAACGGCTGGACGCGGTGCTCGAAGCAATCTACGCCACTTTCGCCGAAGGCTGGTCGGATCCGACCGGGACCGACAGCCGGCGGCGCAATCTCGCCGCCGAAGGCATCTGGCTTGGACGGCTGGTCACCTCGCTGATGCCGGATGAGCCGGAAGCGCTCGGGCTATTGGCGCTGATGCTGTTCGCCGAGGCGCGCCGCTCGGCGAGGCGCGGCCCGGAGGGGGATTTCGTGCCTTTAGCCGAGCAGGATATCGCGCTCTGGGACGACCGCCTGATCGATGAGGCGGAGGCCTTGCTGGTGCGTGCCGCGCAAAGGGGCATCATCGGCCGCTACCAGCTGGAGGCCGCCGTGCAGTCCGCCCACACGGCGCGCCGGCGCGGCAGCGGCACCGACTGGGCGGCGATCCGCCAGCTCTATGATGCGCTTCTGGCCGTGGCCGGCTCGCCGGTGGTGGCGATCAACCGCGCGGTGGCGGTCGCCGAAACCCAGGGCGCCACGGCCGGACTGGCGGCGCTTTACGTGCTGGGCGACGACAAACGGCTGCAGGACTACCAGCCCTATTGGGCCGCCCGCGCCGGGCTGCTCGCAAGGCTCGGCAACATCAAACAGGCGGCCCAGTCCTATGACCGGGCGATCGGCCTCGAGCGCGACGCCGCGCTGCGGCGTTTCCTGCAGGGCGAGAAGGCGAAGCTCGTCAGGAACTAGCTTTCGGGCCACATCTCGTGCGATGCGTTCAGCTTGCGCATCAGCTCATTCTCGCGCAGCCTCGCCCACAGACGTTCGATGTTGGGCCAGGCGCCGCGCACCTTCTGGACCTCGGGATGCCAAGCCACCAGCATGACGAGGTAGATGTCCGCCAGCGACAGCCTCTCGCCGGCCAGCCAGTCACGGCCGGCCAAAGCCTGGTCGAGAATGGCAAAGCCGCGATCCATCTCGGCGACCGCCGCCTGCTTAACCGGCTGCAGGCCGTCGCCATCGGCGGTGTAGCGATGGGCGTAATAGAGCCGCAGGACCGCCGGGTAGAGCACCGACGACATGAAAGCCAGCCAGCGCAGGAAATCGGCGCGGGCGGGCGAGCCCGCTTGCGGCGCGAGATGGGCTTCAGGGTGGCGTTCAGCAAGCAGGATGCAGATCGCCGCCGATTCGGTCAGCGAATGACCGTCCGGCAGCGTCAGCACCGGCACCTGGTTCAAAGGGCTGATGGCGAGGAAGGCCGGATCCGGCGGATCCTTCTTGGGCACGTCGATCTGCTCGAAGGGCACGCCGGCCATGGCAAGCGCGGCCTCGGCGACGAAGCCGCCGCTGTTTGGGCGCGTATAGAGCTTGTACATCAAATCCTCCCACCGGCGATTGGGGCCGGTGGGGATATGAGCCGGAAGCGGCGCCTGCCTCAAGCCGCCGACGAATGCCACCGGCGCCTTTTCAGCGGTCCAGGCCGTTCAGGCGCCTAGTCCGTCGAACAGGATGGTCGAGAGATAGCGCTCGGCGAAGGAGGGGACGACGACGACGAGGGTCTTGCCCTTGTTCTCCGGCCGAGAGCCGACGACGATTGCCGCCTGGAGTGCCGCGCCCGACGAGATGCCGACCGGAACGCCTTCGAGCCGGGCGACGAGACGCGCATTGGCGACCGAGTCCTCGTTCGAGACCCTGACGACCTCGTCATAGATCGAGGTGTCGAGGATTTTGGGCGCAAAGCCGGCACCGATGCCCTGGATCTTGTGTGGGCCGGGCTGGCCGCCCGACAGAACCGGCGAGGCTTCCGGCTCGACCGCCACGACGTGCAGCGAGGGCTTGCGCTTCTTCAGCACCTGGCCGACGCCGGTGATGGTGCCGCCGGTGCCGATGCCGGCAACGAAGATGTCGACCTCGCCATTGGTGTCGTTCCAGATTTCCTCGGCCGTGGTGCGGCGGTGGATTTCAGGATTGGCCGGGTTCTCGAACTGCTGCGGGATGATGGCGTTGGGCAGCGTCGCGGCGAGCTCGTCGGCCTTGGCGATTGCGCCCTTCATGCCTTTCGGGCCTTCGGTCAGCACCAACTCGGCGCCGAGCAGCGCCAGCATCTTGCGGCGCTCGACCGACATCGTCTCCGGCATGGTGAGGATCAGCTTGTAGCCCTTGGCGGCGGCGGCGAAGGCGAGCGCGATGCCGGTGTTGCCGGAAGTCGGCTCGATCAGCGTGGTCTTTCCGGGCGAAATCTTGCCGGCCTCCTCCAGCGCCTCGATCATGGCGACGCCGATGCGGTCCTTGACGGAGGCGATCGGATTGAAGAATTCGAGCTTGGCCAGAAGGTTGGCAACGATGCCCTTTTCCTTGGCGAACTTGTCCAGCCTGACCAGCGGCGTGTCGCCAATCGTCTCCGTGATCGAGTTGAAGACGCGGCCGCGGCCGGGCACGCGCGCGGAGGTGACGGGCTTGTTCATTGGTTTCGCTCCCAAGGCAATGGCACAGGCGGACAGAATAAGACTTTCAACCGCGCAAGATAGGCTGCGGCTGGAAAATATCCGAGTGGGGCGGTTGCTCAAAAGCGCTCGCGGCCGGAAATGCATTTTCCGCCACGCCGGGTTTCAGGAATAGTTTGGCCGAATCCGGGATCGGTTGAGATTGGAACCTATTGACGCGCCGCTATGGCGGCAGCCGCCCCCATCATGAAGCCGGCGGCGGTGCGGTTCAGCACCTTCAGCGCGCGCGGCGATTTCAGGAACCAGCGCGCCTTGGCGGCCAGCGCCAGATAAGGCACCAGCACCACGAACAGGACCGCTACCGTGAGCACTGCAAGGATAGCGTAGTCGGCAAGCGTGATGGTCTTAAGGTCGACGATGGTCGGCGTGATGGCGAGATAGAAGATCATCGTCTTGGGGTTGCCGAGCGTCACCGTCAGCCCGGCGATGAAGCTCGATACCAGCCCGTCCTTGGCCTTCCGCGCCTCGACGGTCTCGGGCGTGATGCCGCTGGCCCAGAAGCGCCAGGCGAGGAAGGCGAGATAGGCAACGCCCGCCCATTTGATGGCGAGGAAGACCATGCCGAAGGTCTGGGCGACGAAGGCAAGCCCGAGCACCACGGCGGTGAGATAGGTGAGGTCGCCGAGCATCAGGCCGAACGACATGGCAAGCGAGGACCGGAAGCCGGAGCCGAGCGCGCGGGCGACAAGCGCCGTGACGCCGGGGCCCGGAATGGCGGCGGCGACGCCGAGCGCGGCGCTGTAGGTGAGGAATCCGGTGAGTGTCATTGGTTCTGGCCTGGCGTATGTGGGGCTGGGTTTTTATCACGATGCCGGATCGACGGTAATTCCCTCGCACTGGAATTCGTTACGCCAGCGCGACTGGCACGGGCATTTGGCCGGTCGCCCGGCGGGCGCCTTGGAGATTGGCTGGAGCGTCCCAACCTCGTCATCCACGGGCGGAGCAAGGAGCGAAGCGACGCGCGCAGACCCGAGGATCCATTCCGTGACCTCCGAGCGCCACAACGGTGCAGAATTCTGCGCCGCTGCACTCTTTGATCAGGGTCACGGAATGGCAACTGTGTTCACGCGAATGCGGTTTTGTCGCGAATGATAGCGTTGAGGACGACCAGGAGCTTCCTTG
>NZ_JAIUHI010000019.1:0-35000 GCF_020165035.1 Mesorhizobium sp. CA6
CTTCTCCCCTTGCGGGAGAAGGTGTCGCCGAAGGCGACGGATGAGGGGTGTTCCAGGGAACGCAGACCTCTCACTCCGCTGGAACACCCCTCATCCGTCTCGGCGCTATCGCGCCGATCCACCTTCTCCCACAAGGGGAGAAGGCTAGAGCGCTGCTCACATCCCCTGCATGGCGTCGCAGGACACATTCGGGTTCATGTCGGCGAAGGCGCCGGTGGGGTTCTGCTTCCAGGCCCAGACATGCAGCTCGTAGAACGGGCCGAGGCCGTAGCGGTTGGGCGCGGTGTTGAAGTTGAACAGATGGCCTTCGAGCGAGGCCGGGCCCTTCGCGGTGATGTATTCGACCGCGATCAGCTTCAGCGTGCCGTCGGCCATCGGCTCGTACATCACGGCTTCCGGCTTGGCGACGTCGACGGCGTCGTCCTTCAGATAGGCGGCGTTGACGTAGTGGATGCCCATGGCGCCGCCGGTGAGGCCGCTGGCGCAGGGGATCGGCGCGTAGCCTTCGGCTTTCGCCACGGCGACATCCTCGAAGCGGCTGTCCAGCGCTCGCACTTTTTCGGCGAGCGGATTGACGGTTTCGGCCGTGGCCGCGCCCGCTATCAGCATGATGATCGAGGTAGAAGCGCCGATGACGCATTTGATTAAGATCTGAATGTTCATTTGTCTCTCCAATTGAGGCGCGCAAGCGGCGGCAGTCGGCCGGTAAAGGCCAACTCCGAACGCCGGCGGCGCTGTCGCTAAAAAGGATGGTCGCTGATCCCGACCAGAGCGGTTCACCGAACGAACCGCTCCAAGTCTTTGTTTTGCGCAATTCCGGACGGAAAACCGCTGCGCAGTCTTCCTGGAATCGCCCGGTGCGGGATCAGCTGTGATGCCACCAATATTCCCAGTATTCGCGCGGGTTTTCCCGCTCGTGCAGGCCGATGTCGCGTCTCAGGTAGTCGTCCTGCGGCGGCAGAAGGCGTCGCCGGCTTCGCAGGGGCGAAAGCAACGCCGACACAGCCCGTCGCATGAAGCCGCGCCGTGGCGGGACGATGTCCGCCGCGGCGGATACGGCCTCGTCCTCTGGCACGGCGTCAGGTCCGCCGGCGACGGGTATGGTCTGCCCGACATGGTCTGCCCGATCAGCGATAAAAGTAGGGGTCGAGGACCCGGACCTCCGTGATCTTGTCGACGGGAAGCGAATTCTTCTGCGCGGTGCTGCGGATCGCCTCCGGCGAGGGCGCATCGTAAATGCAGAAGCTCTTGCTCTTGTCCGGCGAGACGAAGGATTGCACCCAGGTGACGCCTTTCTCGGCGTTGCGGGCGATGACGCCGCCCATCGCGGTTGCGCCGGCATCGTTCATCGGCACGTGAAGCCCATCGGGGAAGGTACGTTCAATCAGGTAACGAGGCACGATCGGTTTCCTTTCATTGGTGAATTGCGCTCGGTTCAAGCGCGACCCAGCAGAAATCACCTTCGCGGAAGGCGCGCATCGGAGCCATTCCCCATATTGGCCGGGACGATTCCCTATCTTTGCGACGTTTTATGTGGAAGATGGCACCTCAATGTGTGGAAAGTCACATTTCTGTGCCGTTTCCCACGCTATCGCGGCGGCGGCCGCCACGATGGAAAATTCTGGTTTCGCGAGAGAGTGACGATGCTTCTGGAGCGGCAGACGCAACTGCAGCAAATGGATGCCTTGCTGGCAGATGCAACAGGCGGGCGCGGCCGCGTCGTGGTCCTGTCGGGGGAAGCCGGCGCCGGCAAGACGGCGCTGGCCGAGGCGTTCGCAAGCCGCTTGGGCGAGGGGCTGATCGTGCTTCGCAGCGCCTGCGAGGATCTCTCCATTCCCGATCCCCTGGGGCCGCTTTACGATCTGGCGCGCGAGGCGCAGTGGGAGCCGCCGCGAGCGATCGACGACCGCCAGGTGCAGCGGCTGCCCTTGTTTTCCGAGGCGCTCGACGTCTTCGAGGCGAAAGGTCCTTGCCTACTCGTCATCGAGGACCTGCACTGGGCCGATGACGCTACGCTCGATTTCGTGCGTTTCCTCGGCCGGCGCATTGCAAACACGCACATCCTGCTTCTGATCACGGCGCGCACCGACCGCAGCGAAGGACAGATGCGCGTGCGCCGGGCGCTCGGCGAGATACCGGCCGGCAACATCCAACGCATAGAAGTGCCGCTGCTCAGCGAAAGCGCGGTGCTCTCGCTCGCCGCGGCGGCCGCGCGCGACGGCGACGCGATCTACCGCGCAACGGCGGGAAACGCCTTCTTCGTCACCGAGCTGCTCGCCGCCGCGGTCGATGGCGCGTTGCCGGCGAGCGTCCGCGACGCCGTGCTGGCGCGCGCCGAAAGATTGTCGCCCGGCGCCCGCTCGATGCTCGACGCAGTCTCGGTGTTTCCGCGCCGCGCCGATGCCTGGGCGCTGAGCGGCCTTTGCGGGATCGCCGCCGCCGGCCAGCTCGCCGAATGCGTCGCCAACGGCCTGCTCGAGGATTTCGGCGATGGCTATGCTTTCCGGCACGAGATCGCCCGCACGGCCATCGAGATGGCGCTGACGCCCAGCAAACGACGCGAGTACAATGAGCGCGCGCTGGCGGCGTTACGGGAAAATCCGCAAGTCGCCACCGCAAGACTGGTGCATCATGCCGTCGAAGCGCAAAGCCTGGATGTGGTGCGCGAGCTGGCGCCGGTTGCCGCGCGGGAGGCATCCCGCGTCGGCGCGCATCGCGATGCGGCGGGCTATTACGAGGTCGCCCTGCGCTACGCCGATACTCTGCCGATCGAGAAGCAGGCGGAGCTTTACGAAGGCCATGCGTTCGAGTGCCACCTGATCGGCCGCGTCGACACGGCGATGGAAGCGCAGGGCCGGGCGCGCCAGCTGCGCCAGGCGCTGGGCGACCGGCTCAAGGAAGGCGACAGCCTCAGATGCCTGTCGCGCTTTGCCTATCTGCTCGGCGATCGCGAGGCAGCGGACCGTTTCGGAGAGCAGGCCGTGGGGCTTCTGGAGACCGCGCCCGACAGCGCCGAGCTGGCGATGGCTTATTCGAACCTCTCGCAACTGGCGATGCTGGCCGAGCGGCTCGAGGACGCGCTTTCGCTCGGCGGCAAGGCGGTCGAGCTGGCGGAGCGGCTCAACCGGGCGGACATTCTATGTCATGCGCTGAACAATGTCGGCGCCGCCGGACAATGGCTGGATTTTGCCAAGGGGCGGCGCGATCTCGCCCGCAGCCTCGGGATTGCGCTGTCGGGCAACTACCAGGAGCATGCGGCGCGCGCCTTCACGAATTGCGCCTGCGTCGAGATGAACAGGCTCAACTTCAAGGAGGCGGCGTCGTTCCTGGATCGCGGCATCGGCTATTGCGTCGAGAACGATCTCGCGACATGGCGCGACTACATGCGCGGCGTGCAGGCGCAGCTTTTGCTTCGCCGCGGCTTGTGGAACGACGCCGCGACGATGGCGCATGAGGTTGTCGACGACGATGCAACGACGCCGCTGGTGCGCTATCCGTCGCTGGTGGCTCTGGCACGATTGCGCATCCGCCGCGGCGACCCGTCGGCCGAGCCGATCGTCGAAGAGATGAGGCGGTTCCTGGACAAGGGCATGGAGCTGCAGCGCCTGGTGGCGTTTGCCCAGGTGCTGGCCGAATCGGCCTGGCTTGGACAAGCCGACAGGCAGGAAGCCTTGCGCCTGATCGCGGTTGCCGAAAATCTCGCGCCAACGCCGGCCGTGTTCGGCGAACTTGCAACCTGGCGGGAACTGTTGTCGCCGGGATCCGAAGCCGGCGACACGGACGGCATGGCGGAGCCGCACCGCCTGCAACTGACGGGCGACTGGCGCGCCGCCGCCAGGCTGTGGGCCGAAATGGGGGCGCCTTTCGAACAGGCAATGGCCTTGCTGCTCGGCGACGAAGCGGCGCAGCGCGAGGCGCTCGCCATTTTCGAGGACCTTGGCGCGAGGGCGGTCGCGCAGCAGGCGCGCAGCCTCATGCGGGAAAGCGGCGTCAGTCACATCGCGAGAGGGCCGCGACAGGCGACGCGCGCCAACCAGGCCGGCCTCACGCAGCGCCAGATGGAAGTCCTGGAACTTCTCGAGCGAGGCTTTTCCAACAAGAAGATCGCCGCGCATCTGACCATTTCGCCCAAGACGGTCGATCACCACGTTTCGGCCGTGCTGGAGAAGCTGGAAGTCATCTCGCGCGGCGAGGCGGCTGCCGCGGCGCGCGCGTCGGGTCTGGTGTGAGGCTTGTTTTCTGCGCCTGAAGGAAACCGCCGGCCCCGGCGCTGCCTCTCATCCGCCCTTGGGCACCTTCTCCCCGTTGAACGAGGAGAAGGAAATAGGCGTCAGGCGAACGTGCCGTGGCAGTGCTTGTACTTCTTGCCGGAGCCGCAAGGGCAGAGCTCGTTGCGGCCGACCTTGCCCCAGCTCGCGGGGTTCTTCGGATCGCGGTTTTCCGGTGCGACGACGGCGTTGGTGTCCTGACGCACCAGAAGCGCGGTCTCGCCGCCCTGGAAATCATCCTCGCCGGTGGAGCCGTCGATATGGCTGCCGAACATCTCGGGCGCTTCAGGCGGCGGCGCATCGGCCGCCTGGCGCACCAGCTCGACGCGCATCAGCTGTGCGGTGACGGCCTGCTCCAGATTGCCGAGCATGGCCTGGAACAGCTCGAAGGCCTCGCTCTTGTATTCCTGCAGCGGGTCGCGCTGGGCGTAGCCGCGGAAGCCGACGACCGAGCGCAGATGGTCGAGATTGACGATGTGCTCGCGCCACAGATGGTCGAGCGTCTGCAGCACCACCGAGCGTTCGACATAGTTCATCACATCGGGGCCGAAGCGGTCGGCGCGCTCCTTGGCGGCGGCGTCGGCGGCGGCCGTGATGCGCTCGCGAATGTCATCCTCGGCGATACCTTCTTCCTTGACCCATTCCTCGACCGGCAGGTCGAGGTTGAGGTACTGCGCCACTTCCTCCTTGAGACCGGCAACGTTCCACTGCTCGGCATAGGCGTTTTCGGGGATGTTCTTGGCGACGATCTCCTCGATGACGCCTTCGCGCATCTCGGCAATGGTTTCGGCGAGACCTTCTCCGTCCATCAGCTCGATGCGCCGCTGGAACACCGCCTTGCGCTGGTCGTTGGCAACGTCGTCATATTTCAGGAGGTTCTTGCGGATGTCGAAGTTGCGCGCCTCGACCTTCTTTTGCGCTTTCTCGAGCGCCTTGTTGATCCAGGGATGGATGATCGCCTCGTCTTCCTTGAGGCCGAGCTTCTGCAGCATGCCGTCCATGCGCTCGGAGCCGAAGATGCGCATCAGGTCGTCCTGCAGCGACAGGAAGAATTTCGACCGTCCGGGATCGCCCTGTCTTCCCGAACGACCTCTAAGCTGGTTGTCGATGCGGCGCGATTCGTGGCGTTCGGTGGCCAGAACATAGAGGCCGCCGGCGGCCAGCGCCTTTTCCCTCAGGCGCTCGACGTCGGCGTGGATTTCCCTTTCCCTGGCCTCGCGCTCGGGGCCCTCGGGCATGTCTCCAAGTTCCTCCGCGATGCGCATCTCGGCATTGCCGCCGAGCTTGATGTCGGTGCCGCGGCCGGCCATGTTGGTGGCGATGGTGATGGCGCCGGGCTTGCCGGCCTGGGCGACGATGGCCGCCTCGCGCTCGTGGTGACGGGCGTTCAGCACTTCGAAGTCCTTGAAGCCGTCCTTGCGCAGGCGCTCGGCCAGCTGCTCGGATTTTTCGATCGAGGTGGTGCCGACCAGCGTCGGCTGGCCCTTGGCGCTGGCTTCGCGGATTTCCCTGACGATCGCCTTGTACTTCTCCTCGACCGTCCGGTAGACCTCATCGTCCTCATCCTTGCGAATGACCGGCAGGTTGGTCGGGATTTCGGTGACCTCGAGGCCGTAGATGTTGCCGAATTCCTCCGCCTCGGTCAGCGCCGTGCCGGTCATGCCGGCAAGCTTCTTGTAGAGGCGGAAATAGTTCTGGAAGGTGACGGAGGCCAGCGTCTGGTTCTCGGGCTGGATCTGCACGTGCTCCTTGGCCTCGAGCGCCTGGTGCAGGCCTTCCGAATAGCGGCGGCCCGGCATCATGCGGCCGGTGAACTCGTCGATGATGACGATCTCGCCATTGCGCACGATGTAGTCCCTGTCCTTCTGGAACAACAGGTGCGCCTTCAGCGCGTTGTTGACGTGATGGACGATGGCGACGTTCTCGACGTCATAGAGCGACTCGCCCTTCAACAGGCCGGCGTCGCGCAGCATGTTTTCCAGCTTCTCGGTGCCGTCCTCGGTGAAGATCGTCGTCTTCTGCTTCTCGTCGACCTCATAGTCGGCCGGGCCGAGCTTCAGCATGAAGGTGTCGATGGTGTTGTACATTTCCGAGCGGTCTTCGAGCGGACCGGAAATGATCAGCGGCGTGCGCGCTTCGTCGACCAGGATGGAATCGACCTCGTCGACGATGGCGTACGAGTGTCCACGCTGCACCATCTGCGAGCGCTCATACTTCATGTTGTCGCGCAGATAGTCGAAGCCGAGCTCGTTGTTGGTGGCATAGGTGACGTCGCAGGCGTAGGCCTCACGGCGTTCCTCGTCGGAAAGGCCGTGGACGATGACGCCGACGTTGAGGCCGAGGAATTTGTAGACGCGGCCCATCCATTCGGCGTCGCGCTTGGCGAGATAGTCGTTGACGGTGACAACATGCACGCCCTTGCCGGCGAGCGCATTGAGGTAAACCGGCAAGGTGGCGACCAGCGTCTTGCCCTCGCCGGTGCGCATCTCGGCGATGCCGCCATTGTGCAGCACCATGCCACCGATCAATTGCACGTCAAAAGGACGCATGCCAAGCACGCGGCGGGCGGCCTCGCGCACCGTGGCGAAGGCCGGAACCAAGAGATCGTCGAGCGCAGCGCCGTTGGCGAGATCCTGGCGGAACTTTTCCGTGCGCCCCGCGAGCTCGGCATCGGAAAGCGCCCGCATCTCGTTTTCCATGGCGTTGATGGCTTCGACCCTTGGCCGGGTCGACTTGACGCGGCGGTCGTTGGAAGAACCGAAAACCTTACGGGCGAGACCGCCGAGACTGACCATCCAATGGCCCTTTCGATAGCAATTTAGCCGTTTGCGACAGGCACCTGGCGGGCCCATCAAATCCGCGTGAGTGCGGACAAACGCAAAAAGCGCCCGGAAAACGGTTCTGGACGCCAAGTCGTTGGACAGATAAGAGGGGGCTCAATCGATGTCAACGCCGCGTTAGCCCTATCGGCAGCGCCAAATTCCGCCACAATTCGACTGATCTGGAACCCTTCCGCTCACGCGATCCTTATTGGCAATCCCCATTGGAGTTTATCTTGATGTCCCTGTCGATCCGCCGCGCCTCGCTCGCCAGTCTCGGTCTGGCCTTCGGGCTCTCGGCCCTTTGCCTGTCGCCGCTGATGGCGCAGGAAACCAAGCCGGATGCCGCCGCGCCCGCTGCGCCCGCGAAGCCGGTCGATCCCAATGCCGTGATCGCCACCGTCAACGGCGAGAAGCTGACCGAGGCCGATCTTCGGCTCGCCGAAGGCGAACTGTCGCAGCAGTTCGCGCAACTGCCGCCTGAACAGCGCCGCGCGGCGGCCCTCTCAGCGGCGATCGAAATCCGCGTCATGGCCAAGAAGGCCGTCGACAGCGGCCTCGATAAGGACGCCGACTTCCAGCGTCGCATGGCTTTCCTGCAGGCACGAGCCCTGCATGGCGAGGTCGTCGAGAAGGAAGTGGTCGACAAGGTGACGGACGCCGAAGTGCGCGCCCGCTATGACCAGGAGATCGCCAACACGCCGCCGGTCAACGAAATCCATGCCCGTCACATCCTCGTGAAGACGAAGGAAGAGGCTGAGGCGATCATCAAGCAGCTCGACGGCGGCGCCGATTTCCAGAAGCTCGCCAACGAACACACCAGCGACCCGAGCGGCAAGACCAGCGGCGGCGATCTCGGCTGGTTCGGCCCGGGGCAGATGGTGCCGGAATTCGACAAGGCGGCGTTCGCGCTCGACGTCGGCAAATATTCGAAGGAGCCGGTGCAGTCGCAGTTCGGCTGGCATGTCATCAAGGTCGAGGACAAGCGCGCCAAGCAGCCGCCGGCCTTCGACGACGTCAAGGACCAGGCCAAGCAGGCGGTGATCCGCGACAAGTATTTCGCCATGGTCAAGGAGCTGCGTGCGGCCGCCAAGGTCGAGATCCCGGACGAGAAGCTCAAGAAGGACATCGACACGCTGGAAGCCGGCAAGTAATCCGCTTGCGGCTGGATAATTCTGAAAGGGCGCCCGAGGGCGCCCTTTCGTTTTCGGGGGTCAAGCGTTCATTATGCCCCGCGTGATGTAGCGAATGGCGGCGCGGATCGCCGCCTTGTCCTCGTCGAGCCGTTCGGTCAGCAGATGCCGCCAGGCGAAAGAAGCGACCAGGTCGGCCACGATCCCGGCATCGACATCGGCCGCCACCTCGCCGCGCGCCTTGGCGCGCTCGATCATCCGGCCGGTATGGCTGCGGCGTCCTTTTGAATATTCGGCAAGCGCGGCCGCCGCCGTCTCGTCCGACTGCGCCTCTGCGATCAGCGAGCGGAAGATGTTGCCCGACGGGGTGTCGCGCCAATGCGCGAACAGGTTCTCAAGGAAGCCGGCCAGATCGTCCTCGACGTTTCCGGTGTCGGGCGTCTCGACGCGCTTCTGCCGCTGGTATATCTCGATCAGCAGGGCCGCCTTGCTCGGCCACCAGCGATAGATGGTCGGTTTTCCCGCCCGCGCCCGCCGGGCGACGGCCTCGATCGAGAATCCGGCATAGCCCGCCTCGCGCAACACCGCCTCGGCGGCGTTGAGGATGGCATCGGCGCTCTCGGGACTGCGTTTTGCGCCGATCGACTTGCGCCCGCGAGCGGCGGCTTCGCCCATCGAGGTCTTCCTTGGCCGGTGAATCTGCTGCCGATCATATTGGCTTCGGCGACGAAACGAAACGACGTGTTTCCAATTGCAAGGCCGCCGGCCAAGCCGGCAAGGCGCGGCCAGAACGCCTCTTGCGCCGGCGCGCGCTATCGGGCAAACCGGCTTCCTTCCTTTCGTGTTCTTGCCGCTCCGGGATACCGATGTCTGCTACGATTTCGCCGCTCGCACCGAAGAAATATCCGAAGATGCCGGTCATCGAGGGTGTGCGCATCGCGACCGCCGAAGCCGGCATCAAGTACCGCAACAGAACCGACCTGCTGGCCATGGCCTTCGATCCGGGCACGGCTGTCGCCGGCGTGTTCACCAAGTCGAAATGCCCGTCGGCGCCGGTCGACTTCTGCCGTCAGAACCTGCCTGCCGGCAAGGCGCGTGTTCTGGTGGTCAATTCCGGCAATGCCAACGCCTTCACCGGCAAGAAGGGCCAGGCTTCGACCGCGCTGACCGGCGAGGCGGCGGCGAAGGCCGCCGGATGCTCCGAGAGCGAGGTGTTCCTGGCCTCGACCGGCGTCATCGGCGAGCCGCTCGACACGACCAGATTCAGCCATCTGCTCGCCGGCCTGATCAAGGACGGCAGGCCGGATCAGTGGACCGAGGCGGCCAAGGCGATCATGACCACGGACACCTATCCGAAGGTGGCGACGGCTACGGTCAAGCTCGGCGACACCGACGTCACCATCAACGGCATCGCTAAGGGCGCCGGCATGATAGCGCCCGACATGGCGACGATGCTCTCCTTCATCGCCACCGACGCGCCGATCGCGGCTCCCGTGCTGCAGGACCTGCTGTCGCGCGGCACGGCCAAGACCTTCAATGCGGTGACCGTCGACAGCGACACCTCGACCAGCGACACGCTGCTCTTCTTCGCCACCGGCAAGGCCGCGGCGCGCGGCGCGCCGGCGATCGGCGATCCCAAGGACGCGCGGCTCGGCGCCTTCCGCCGGGCGCTCGGCAAGGTGCTGAAGTCGCTGGCGCTGCAGGTGGTGCGCGACGGCGAGGGCGCGCGCAAGCAGGTCGAGGTCACCGTCACCGGCGCGAAGTCCGCCCGCTCGGCCAAGCGCATCGCGCTCTCGATCGCCAATTCGCCTCTGGTCAAGACGGCCGTCGCCGGCGAGGACGCCAATTGGGGCCGAGTGGTCATGGCCGTCGGCAAGGCCGGCGAGCCGGCCGACCGCGACCGGCTGTCGATCTGGTTCGGCGACAACCGCCTGGCGCATGAGGGCGAGCGCGACCCGGCCTATTCGGAGGAAGCGACCTCGGCCTATATGAAGCGCGACGATATCCGCATCCGCGCCGATCTCGGCATCGGCCGCGGCAAGGCGACGGTGTGGACCTGCGACCTCACCAAGGAATATGTCGCCATCAATGGCGATTACCGGAGCTGATGGCGCCGGTGTCGAGGCATCCGGCAAGCGTGCTCGCGGTTGTGCGTCGCTACGAGGCGGCGGGTTTTCGCGCCTGGCCGGCGGCCGCCGTCCATTATGACGGGACCTGGGTCGTGCGGCTAACCGCAGGTCTCCCCGCCAAGCGCCTCAACTCCGTCAATCCGCTCGATCCGGGCGACACGCACGCCATCGAAGAGCGCATCGGCCGCGCTGCAAGACGCTTCGACGCCTATGGCAGGCCGCTCACCTTTCGCATGTCGCCGCTGTCGGGACAGGTCTTGTCCACGCATCTCGACAGGGCCGGCTGGAACATGTTCGACGAATCCCTGGTGATGCGGTTGCCGCTGAAGGAGGTCGAGCTTGGCGCGGCCATGGACCAGATTCCGCTCAAGGACATCAGCCGTTTCATCGGCGCTTCGCTGAGGACGAGCGGCTCGGACGCCTCGCTGCGGCCCGGCCTGTCCGAGGTCATCGGCGCCATCCAGCCGGAAGCGGGGCTGTTCGCGCTCGAGGACGGCAACGAGCCGCTGGCGACGCTGATCTGCGTTCATGACGGCGATCTCGCGGGTCTGTTCGAGGTCGCCACCGAAAAGTCGGCGCGCAAGAAGGGCCATGGCCGCAATCTCATCCTGTCGGCGCTGAAATGGGCACGGCTGCGCGGCGCGCGCGAGGCCTGGCTGCAGGTCGAGGCCGGCAATCTGCCGGCGCTCTCGCTCTACCGGTCGCTCGGCTTCGAGGAAGTCTATCGCTACCACTATCGTCGGCCGCCTGGCGCATGAGCGAGGTCAAGCCGGCCGGAAAGCGACTGCTGCTGGTCGCCGCCTGCGCGCTGGTCGATACCGACCGGCGCGTGCTTCTGGCGCAGCGCCCGCAGGGCAAGCAGCTTGCCGGCCTGTGGGAGTTTCCAGGCGGCAAGGTCGAGCCCGGCGAGACGCCGGAGGAGTGCCTGGTGCGCGAGTTGCATGAGGAACTCGGCATCGAGACCGAGATCCCATGCCTGGCGCCGCTCACCTTCGCCAGCCATTCCTATGACGATTTCCATCTCCTGATGCCGCTCTATGTCTGCCGCCGCTTTCGCGGGATCGCGCAGGCCAGGGAAGGACAGGGGCTCAAATGGGTCAGGCCGCGGCAGATGCGCGACTATCCGATGCCGCCGGCCGACGCGCCGCTGATCCAGTTCCTCATCGACCTTTTGTAGTTTCGCGCCGACTTGGCGGCAGGTCGGCGTTTCCCGGGCGGCCGAGTGTTTCCGCACGTTTCCGGGAGCTGGTTTAGTCAGCGTTAATGGAAGATTTATCCCGACGTGAAAAATTGCGTGAGGCCGTTTCGCGCGGCGATATCGTCGATGACTGGGAAACACGGCATGAGCCTTGAAAGAGACTGGGATTCGATCCGGCCCGACCGGGGATTTCGCGCGGTGGACGCCGGCATCGGCATCCTGCGGATCACGCTTCTCTTCGGCTCGGCGGCGGTGGCGCTGGCGCTGATCGCAACGCCTTTCCTGGACAACCAGGCCCGGCCGCAGAGCGTTCGCGACGGCTTCGCGGGCGGGCTCGACATGACCGCGACCGGATCGATCGGCCATCGCCCCAATACATATACGGTGCGCCGCAGCGTGCTGCAGCCCTTGCCCAGTTCAATCTGCGTCATCCGCAACGACGGCAGCCGCAGCGGCGAGTGCTGACTTGGTTAATGATTTTCCGGCGCGGCGGCGTTTCACTCGCTGTTAAGCTTTTGCCGTTAACCTTTCTTAACGGGTAAGACATTAGAGTTTCTGCATGAGGGATCGATGATCATGAAAAACCTGCTGCAGCAATTCATCCAAGACGAAACGGGCGCTACGGCCGTCGAATATGGTCTGATCGTCGCGGTGTTGTCGCTGGCCATCGTTGCCGGGGTCAAACAGGCGGCAGACGGGCTGGTGTGGCTGTTCACCGACAACAACAGCAAGCTTGCCAACGCCTTCGCTCACTGACGGCATCACGGGCGGCGCTCAGGTCCTGGACGGGTTCTCCAGGACCGCCTTGAGCGAGACCTTGCCGGATCCCGGCTTGAGCGGCTTTTGCTGCGAGGCGTCGGGCGCCCAGCCGGACATCCAGACAATCGAAAAACTCGCGCGGATACGGCCATCCGGATCCGCGAACCGTTCGGCGTAGAGCTCCGCGGCGCGGGCAAAAAGCCGTCTGCCGGCCGGCCTGCGGCTGCGATCGACGAGCGCGTTTGTTTCGCCCATGGCGCGCAGGTCGGCGGCGAGGTCGAACAGCGTGTCGTAGCGCACCGCGACCGTTTCGACATCGGCGACCGGCAAGGCCAGGCCGGCGCGCTGCAACAGCGCGCCGGCGTCGCGCACGTCGGTGAAGGGAAGGATGCGCGGGCTTGCGCCGCCGTAAAGCTCCGTCTCGGCCGCCAGCATGCTCTCGCGCAATTCCGCCAATGTGCCCGCGCCGGCAAGAGCGCCGAGGAAAAGCCCGTCCGGTCGCAGCGCCCGGCGGATTTGCGCAAGCACGCCGGGAATGTCGTTCATCGCATGCATCGAGAGCAGGGAGACGACGAGATCGAGGCTGGCCTCCTCGAACGGCACGGTCTCAGGCGGCGCTACCAGGCCGGTGCCGCCGGCCAGAAGCGCTTCGTCCATCTCGACGCGCACGATTTCGCCGACCTTGCCGCTGCCGGCAAGCACGTCCACGGCCGCTGAAGTCTGGCAGAACAGCGCGGCCGCCTTGCCGAAGCGGCGTTCGACGGCGCCCAGCCGGTCGACAAGGTCCTCTGCGGCGCGGCGCATCAGGAAATCGGCGCCTTCGACGGGGCGCGCGAGTGCCCGGCGCTTGCGAGCGAGCCAGAGCTCGGTGTCGATCAAGGGCTGCAATGAAAAGCTTCCTGTTGTCCGCGCGTGCCGGAGTGGTGTTAAGGTGGCGCGGGGTTTCCTTTCACGTGGCCGATCCGGTGCACAAGATCAAGACCACAGCGGTCCAGGATATGACGCGGCAGGCACTGGCCTGGCCGGCGCGGCTGTTGTTTCCGCCGGTTTGCGCCGGCTGCCGTCGTCATGTGTCGCAACCCGGCGTGCTGTGCGGCGCCTGCTGGCCGAAGCTTAGGCTGCTGGAAAAACCCTGGTGCCCGGTGATGGGCACGCCCTTCACGCACGACATGGGCGAGGGGTTTCTTTCCGCCGAGGCGATCGCCGATCCGCCGCCCTTCGAGCGGGCGCGGGCCGCCGTCCTCTATTCGGGTGTCGCGCGGCAGATGGTGCAGGGGCTGAAATATCAGGACCGAACCGACCTAGCGCCCTGGATGGCGAACTGGATGATGCGGGCCGGCGCCGAGCTGATTGCGGAGGCCGACCTAGTCGTGCCGGTGCCGTTGCACTGGCGGCGCTTCTTCCGGCGCCAGTTCAACCAGTCCGCGGAACTCGGTCGGGCCGTTTCAAAGCTCGGCGGGCTGCCCTTCTCGCCATCCGTGGTCAGGCGCGTGAAGTTGACGCGCCAGCAGGTCGGGCTCGAACGGCACGAGCGCGAGGAGAATGTGCGCGCCGCGTTTCGCGTGCCGCCGGACGCTGAAATCGAGATAGCGGGGCGCCGGGTGCTCGTGGTCGACGATGTCTATACCACCGGCGCAACGGTGCGGGCCGTCGCCAAGGCGCTGAAGAAAGGCGGCGCCGGAGCGGTCGACGTGCTGACCTTCGCGCGCGTTCTGCCGGGGGACTTCCGAGCCGATGAGTCTGCAACTATATAGTGCTTAAGTTGTTGTTTCGGTGCAGGTCGTTTACGCACAAGCGTCGGGCGATGTGCACAAGCAGGATTTTGCTGATGGTCGATGTGACGATCTATACGCGCATGATGTGCGGCTATTGCACGGCCGCCAAGCGGTTGCTCGAGCGCAAGGGTGTGACCTATACCGAGCACGACGCTTCATTCTCGCCGAAATTGCGCCAGGAAATGATTTCACGGGCACATGGGCGCACCACTTTTCCGCAGATATTCATCGGCGACACGCATGTCGGCGGCTGCGACGATCTCCATGAATTGGAGTCGCAGGGGCGGCTGGACGTGCTGCTTGCCAACGAAGCGAGGGCTTGATCATGGGTGCTTTCAAGGCGGCGGCGGTGCAGATGCGTTCGGGGACCAGCCCGGAGCGCAATGCGGCCGACATGGAAAGACTGGTCCGCGATGCTGCACACCAGGGTGCCACCTACGTCCAGACGCCGGAAATGACCGGTGCGCTGATCCGCGACAAGCAGGCGGGGGCGGCCGCCTTCACCATCGAAGACAAGGACGTGGTCGTCGCGACCGCGCGCAGGCTGGCGAAGGAGCTCGGCATTCATCTGCATGTCGGCTCGACGGCGATTCTGCGCGCCGACGGCAAGCTCGCCAACCGCGCGTTCCTGTTCTCGCCCGACGGGGCCCTTATTGCCGGTTACGACAAGATCCATATGTTCGATGTCGACCTCGACAATGGCGAGAGCTGGCGTGAATCCGCCTCCTACGAGCCGGGAACGGAAGCGGTCGTGACCGATATCGAGGGGACGAGGCTGGGCTTCGCGGTGTGCTACGACCTGCGCTTTCCGCAGCTGTTTCGCGCCGAGGCGATGGCCGGGGCCGAGGTGCTGACGGTGCCGGCCGCTTTCACGCGCCAGACCGGCGAGGCGCATTGGCATGTGCTGTTGCGCGCCCGCGCCATTGAGAACGGCGCCTATGTCGTCGCCGCCGCGCAGGGCGGCCTGCATGAGGACGGACGCGAAACTTATGGCCATTCGCTGATTGTCGATCCGTGGGGGCGCATCGTCGCCGAGGCCGCGCATGACGAGCCCGGCGTGATCGTCGCCGAGATCGATCCGGCGCAGTCGCTTGCCGCGCGCCGCAAGATCCCCAATCTGAAGAACGCGCGGGATTTCACCGTCAATGCCGGGACAAGCGAAGCGCCGCGTTTCAGGGGTGCCGCCTCTTGATCCGTTTTTCCCTGATCTGCGAACACGAGCACGAATTCGAAGCCTGGTTCCGCAGCAATGACGACTTCGACACCCAGAAGAAGCGCGGTTTCGTCGATTGCCCGCGCTGCGGCTCGCACAGGATAGAGAAGGCGTTGATGGCGCCGGCCGTCTCAACGTCCCGCAGCCGAGAGAAGGTCGCTTTGGCCATCGGCGAGGCGCAGAAGCAGGCGCTGGCGCAGCTCAAGGCACTGGCCGAGAAGGTACGCGAAAATGCCGACTATGTCGGCGACAAGTTCGCCGAGGAAGCGCGCAAGATCCATTTTGGCGAGACCGATCCACGTGGCATCTACGGCGAAGCGACGCCGGAAGAGGCGCAGAGCCTCGTCGAGGACGGCGTCGAGTTCATGCCGATTCCGAGCTTTCCGGACGACCGGAACTGAGGTGTGTCGATATTCAGGTGATGCCGGCCTGCGAATGGCGGCTTCCTGGGCTTCCGGTGCTCACGTACTTTAAGTACGCTCCGCTCCGGTTCTCGTAAGCCACCATTCTCGGCTCGGCCTGACCTGAATCTCAACACACCTTGGCGCAAGTTCACGAAGGTGGAAAGCAGGAGGCATACGCTAGGCAGAGGTTTGGCCCAAGCTTCCGATCAGTTTTTCCAGCAGTTTCGCCAGCATTTCCCGATCCTCGCGTGTCAGGCCGGCGAGGATTTCGTGCTCGTTGGCGACGTGGGCGGCAAGCGCTTCGTTGATGAGCTCGAGCCCTTTCCCGGTCAATTGCACCACCACACCGCGCCGGTCGTTGGGATGCGGCGCGCGCTGGATTAGGCTGGCCTTCTCCAGCCGGTCGAGGCGCGCGGTCATGGCGCCCGACGTCACCATCGTCGCCTCGTAAAGCTCGGTCGGCGTCAGCGCGTAGGGAGCGCCGGAACGGCGCAGCGTCGCCAGCACATCGAATTCGCCGGACTGCAGCCCGAAGCGGGCGAAGACCGGCGCCAGGCGGTCGCGCGCGATGAGCGCCGAGACCTCGTTCAGCCGCCCGATGACGCCCATCGGCGACACGTCGAGGTCCGGTCGCTCCCGTCGCCACTGTTCCATGGCTTTGCCTGCTCGATCCATGTTGCTCACCATAAAGTATCTTGACATAAAGAATCTTAGCATTATCTTACTGCAACAAGAACTGGCCGCCAAGCGGTCTCGCAGGGACAGGACGAACCAATGAGATTTCTCTGGGATTCAGCGATTTGGCTTCTGGTCGTGACGGGCGGCCTGCTGGGCATGACGCTGCCGTTCGGCAAGCTCGCCACCGCCGCCGGGGTGCCGGCCATGGTCTGGGCCTTCGTCATCTCGCTGGGCGCAGGCGGCGTGCTGTTTCTGGCGCTTCTGCTGCGCGGCGAGCGCATCCGGCTGACGCCGCACAAGCTGCGCTATTTCTTCGTCACCGCGGCGATTTCCTACGCCATTCCCAATCTTTTGATGTTCTCGGCCATCCCGCATCTCGGCGCCGGTTACACCGGCATCATGTTCACCCTGTCGCCGGTGATCACGCTGGTGTTCTCGATCGTGCTCGGTGTCAGGCGCCCCAATCTGCTCGGGGTCATCGGCATCGCCGTCGGCTTTGTCGGCGCGGCGATGGTCGCGCTGACGCGCGGCGAGGCAGGGCAGCCGGCCGACTATTTCTGGGTGGCGATCGGGCTGCTCATCCCGGTCAGCCTTGCCGCCGGCAACATCTACCGCACCGTCGACTGGCCGCAAGGCACCGGCCCGATCGAACTTGCGGTCGGCAGCCATCTGGCCTCGGCCACGCTGCTCCTCATCGGCATTTTGACGCTTCTGGGCGGGCAAGCCTTCATTCCGCTCGGCGGCGTGCCGCTCGTGGTCGTCGGCCAGGTAGCGTCGGCCTCGGCGATGTTCGCCTTCTTCTTCCGCCTGCAGGCGGTCGGCGGGCCGGTCTATCTCAGCCAGATCGGCTATGTGGCGGCGGCCGTCGGCCTGTTCGCCGGCACGATCTTCCTCGGCGAGCACTACCAGCTTCTGACCTGGCTGGGCGCCGCCATCATCACCGTCGGCGTCTTCATCACGACCAAGGCGCAAAGCCAGACCGGCGCGCCGGCGCCGGTCCGGGTCGAGCCGGCGGCGTCCCGCAGCTAGAGCAATTCCAGGAAAAATGTGAGCGGTTTTCCGTCCGGAATTGCGCCAAAACGAAGAGATAGAGCGGTTCGCCGTTTCCGTGAAACGGTGAAACGCTCTAGTTCTCGTTGCCGCCGGCCACTGGAGGCGTGAGGCGGGCGGTCCGGCTTGCCGCCGTTCAGACCGAAGCTTTCTCCGCCAACACCATGTAGTTGACGTCCATGTCCCTGGACTTCTGCCAGCGGTCGGCCAGCGGATGATAGATGACGCCGGTGCGGTCGATCACCGTGAGCCCGGCGGCGCCCAGCGCCTTCGCCAGCTCCTCCGGGCGGACCAGCTTGCCGAACTGAT
Source organism: Mesorhizobium sp. CA6 (assembly GCF_020165035.1). Lineage (NCBI taxonomy): Bacteria > Pseudomonadati > Pseudomonadota > Alphaproteobacteria > Hyphomicrobiales > Phyllobacteriaceae > Mesorhizobium > Mesorhizobium sp. CA6. The sequence goes on from NZ_JAIUHI010000019.1 coordinate 17,736, forward strand.
GCGTGCCGCGCGGCAGCCAGCGCAGCAGATATTCGGCGCCGATGATGGCAAGGCCGAGCGCCTTCAGCGTGCGGTTGATGGTGGCGACGAACATGATGCCGCCGGGGCGGACCATCTGGCCGCATTTGGCCACGAACAGCTCGACATCGGCGACATGCTCGACCACTTCCATGTTCAGGATGACGTCGAAGGTCTCGCCGGCATCGGCCAGCGCCTCGGCCGTGGTGGCGCGGTAGTCGACGCTGACGCCGGCTTCCGCCGCGTGCAGCTTCGCCACTTCGATGTTGGTTGCGGAAGCATCGGCGCCGACCACTTCGGCGCCAAGCCTGGCCATAGGCTCGCACAGCAAACCGCCGCCGCAGCCGATATCGAGGAAGCGCAGGCCATCGAAAGGCCGCGCCGCGCGCGGATCGCGGCCGAAACGGGCCGCAACCTGATCGCGGATATAGGCAAGCCGCACCGGATTGAACTTGTGCAGCGGACGGAACTTGCCGTTCGGGTTCCACCATTCGGCGGCAAGGGCGGAGAAGCGTTCCACTTCTCCGGCATCGATGGTCGATCGGCGGGGCTCTGGCATAGGCGGGTCTCCTCGAACGCCAAGAAGTCGGGGAACGCTAGGAAGTCGGGCGCGGGGGAGGGAATGTCAAGGCGGGTTTTTTGCCGCTGGCATCAGGGCGCCGGCAAGCCCAACCATGTCGATGGATCAGGCCGCGTTCTGTCAGCGCCTGGCAGCTTGGTTGCCGCGCTGCCGAAACAAATCGGATGGGCGAACGAAAAGCTGTCATGGACAGGGAGCGAGACCGAGACGGGAGTGTGCGAAAATGCGAATTCTGGCTTCGATCCTTTGGCAACGGCTCGACCTGGAGGGGCACGACGCTTGCCTGCTTGGCGAGACAGATGATGGCCGGACCCTCAAAGGCCATGCGCTTTTCGTCCACGACGCCGGTCCGTGCGGCCTTGCCTATGAGGTGGATTGCGACCTGAGCTGGCGTACCCGCAGGGCGCGGGTCGACGGCTTTTGCGGCATGCGGGAGATGCATTATCGGATTGAACGTCTTGCCGACGGCCAGTGGCTGCTGAACGGCGCAAGCCAGGCGGAGGTTGCCGGCCTCGTCGACGTCGATCTCGGCTTCACGCCCGCCACCAATCTTCTGGCGATCCGTCGGCTCGAGCTTGGCGACGGCGTGGCGGCGCCGGCGCCGGCCGCCTATCTGGCCTTTCCTGAACTCAGGGTCTCGCGTCTCGAACAGACCTACCGGCGGCTCGACGACAGCCGCTATGCTTATGCCGCACCCGTGTACGGCTACGATGCTGTCCTGACGGTCTCGCCGGCCGGTTTCGTTCTCGACTATCCCGGTCTGTGGCGAAGCGCTACCTGAGCCGCGAGCGCGCGACCGGCAATGTCGTGATCAACGCGACAGCGCGATCGTTGCGTGGTTCATGGCGACGCTGGCCGGCTCGATCGCCTGCACGGCTTCGCTGCCGCCGATCTCGGCCATGATGCGGTCGGCCGCCGCCTGGGCCTGTTCCATGCTCTGCCAGCGCACCACATCCACCCAGCTTCCGTCCTCGCGCCGGCCGAGATGCCGGCTGAGGAAGCCTGGCTGCCCGGCGAGCCAGTCAGTGATGACGCCGTTGCTGGCGACAAAGCCGGCTTCGGCGCCGGGCTTGAGGCGGAAGGTGACGATTTCCAGGGTTTCGGTCATAACAATCTCCCAACGGGCCGTTTCGTCGGTCTTATGGCATGATCGGCGACAAGATTCTGTCAGGATAGACGGTGCCGGGCCGCTCTTGGCCGCGCTCGCTTGCGAAGCGTTGCTGTTTTGGCTAAGGAGGCCGCGCATTCCGGCGCCGGGCTTACCCGGCGTTTCCTCTCGTTCCGGGCTCGAGCCGGCTTCAGTCAAAGGCATTTCGCTTCCATGGCGCGTATCGTGATGAAATTCGGCGGAACCTCGGTCGCCGACATCGCCCGCATCCGCAACGTGGCGCGCCATGTCAAACGCGAGGTCGATGCCGGCCACGAGGTTGCCGTGGTGGTCTCGGCGATGGCCGGCAAGACCAACGAGCTGGTCGGCTGGACCCGCGAAGCCTCGCCCATGCACGACGCGCGCGAATATGACGCCGTTGTCGCGTCGGGCGAGCAGGTCACGGCCGGTCTCCTGGCGATCACGCTGCAGAACATGGGCATCCATGCACGGTCCTGGCAGGGCTGGCAGATCCCGATCAAGACCGACAACGCGCATGGCGCGGCACGCATCCTCGATATCGACGGCGCCTTCCTGATCAAGCGCTTCGGCGAGGGCCAGGTGGCCGTCATCGCCGGTTTCCAGGGCATCGGCCCGGACAACCGCATATCGACGCTCGGCCGCGGCGGCTCCGACACCAGCGCCGTGGCGATCGCGGCGGCGGTCAAGGCCGACCGTTGCGACATCTATACCGATGTCGACGGCGTCTATACGACCGACCCTCGTATCGAGCCGAAAGCCCGTCGGCTGGCCAAGATTTCGTTTGAGGAAATGCTCGAAATGGCTTCGCTCGGCGCCAAGGTGCTGCAAGTGCGCTCGGTCGAGCTTGCCATGGTACACAGGGTGCGTACCTTCGTGCGGTCGTCCTTCGACGATCCCGACGCGCCCGGAATGGGGGATTTGCTCAATCCGCCCGGAACGCTTATTTGCGACGAGGAAGAGATCGTGGAACAGCAGGTCGTCACCGGAATTGCCTACGCCAAGGACGAAGCGCAGATCTCGCTGCGCCGCGTCGGCGACCGTCCAGGCGTTGCCGCCGGCATCTTCGGCCCGCTGGCCGAAGCCAACATCAATGTCGACATGATCGTCCAGAACATCTCCGAGGACGGCAAGTTCACCGATATGACCTTCACCGTGCCGTCCGGCGACGTCGACAAGGCGCTTGCCGTGCTGGAGAGGCTGAAACCCGATGTCGGCTACGATGTCGTCCAGTCGGAAGCCGGCATGTCGAAGGTCTCGGTCATCGGCATCGGCATGCGCAGCCACGCCGGCGTCGCCGCCACCGCCTTCAAGGCGCTGGCCGACAAGGCGATCAACATCCGCGCCATCACCACTTCCGAGATCAAAATCTCGATACTGATCGACGGTCCCTATACGGAACTTGCAGTTCGTACTTTGCATTCCGTCTACGGGCTCGATAAGCAATAGCAAGAACTGAGTCAGTTGTTGCGTGAACGCCGGCCGCGGGAGAAACTGCGGCGGGCGAAATGCCCATTGGAGAACAAGCCGCGATGCGTGATACGGCCAGTGGCCCGCGCGTTCTGCTCAAACGGCTTCGCGAGCTCATGCAGGAGCCGCTGGAGCCGCAGGAGCGGCTCGACCGCATCGTGCGCGACATCGCCTCCAACATGGTCGCCGAAGTCTGCTCGCTCTATGTGCTGCGCGCGGATTCGGTGCTCGAGCTCTACGCCACCGAAGGTTTGAACCCCAACGCCGTCCATCTGGCGCAGCTGCGGCTCGGGCAGGGCCTGGTCGGCACGATCGCCGCCAGCGCGCGACCGCTCAATCTATCGAATGCGCAGGAGCATCCGGCTTTCGCCTACCTGCCGGAGACGGGCGAAGAAATCTACAACTCCTTCCTCGGCGTGCCGGTGCTGCGGGCAGGGCGCACGCTAGGCGTGCTGGTGGTGCAGAACAAGACCATGCGCCATTACCGCGACGACGAGGTCGAGGCGCTGGAAACGACGGCGATGGTGATCGCCGAGATGATCGCCACCGGCGATCTCGCCCGCCTGACCAAGCCGGGGCTGGAACTCGACCTGCGCCGCCCGGTGAGCTTCACCGGCCTTTCCTTCAATGAGGGCGTCGGGCTCGGCCATGTCGTGCTGCACGAGCCGCGCATCGTCGTCACCAACCTCTTCAACGAGGACAGCGAGGAGGAGGTGCGCCGGTTGCAGTCCTCACTCGGCTCGCTCCGGCTCTCCATCGACGACATGCTGGAGCGGCGCGAGGTCGCGTTCGAGGGCGAGCACCGCGAGGTGCTCGAGGCCTATCGCATGTTCGCCAACGACAGCGGTTGGGTGCGGCGGCTGGAAGAGGCGATCCGCAACGGCCTGACGGCGGAAGCCGCCGTCGAAAAGGTGCAGAGCGACATGCGCGCGCGCATGCTCCACATGACCGACCCTTATCTGCGCGAGCGGATGAGCGATTTCGACGACCTCGCCAACCGGCTGCTGCGCCAGTTGATGGGACGCGGTCCGGAAGATGTCGCGGCCTCGCTGCCCAAGGACGCCATCATCGTCGCCCGCTCGATGGGCGCGGCCGAGCTGCTCGACTATCCGCGGGACAAGCTGCGCGGCCTGGTGCTGGAGGATGGCGCCGCCACCAGCCATGTCGTGATCGTCGCGCGCGCCATGGGCATTCCCGTCGCCGGACAAATGAAGGGCGCCGTTTCCATGGCGGAAAACGGCGACGCCATCATCGTCGACGGCGAGGAAGGCACCATCCATCTCAGGCCGCAATCCGACCTGGAAGCCGCCTATGCCGAAAAAGTCCGCTTCAGGGCGCGGCGGCAGGAAGTCTATCGCGAGCTGCGCAAGAAGCCGTCGCTGACCAAGGACGGCGTTCCGGTCGATCTGCTGATGAATGCGGGCCTGGCCGTCGACCTGCCGCAGCTGACCGAATCGGGCGCCGCCGGCATCGGCCTGTTCCGCACCGAATTGCAGTTCATGGTCGCCTCGACCTTTCCCCGCGCCGAGGCGCAGGAACGGCTTTACCGCGACGTGCTCGAGGCGGCGCGCGGCAAGCCGGTCACCTTCCGCACCATCGACATCGGCGGCGACAAGGTGCTGCCCTATTTCAAGGGCGCGGTGCAGGAAGAGAACCCGGCGCTGGGCTGGCGGGCGATCCGGCTCACCCTCGACCGTCCCGGCCTGCTCAGGACTCAGATACGGGCGCTGCTTAAGGCCAGCGGCGGCCGCGAGCTGAAGCTGATGCTGCCGATGGTGACCGAGCTGTCGGAAATCGCGCAGGCGCGCGAGATCATCGACCGCGAGGTCCGGCATTTGTCGCGCTTCGCGCATCACCTGCCCACCAGCCTCAAGCTCGGCGCGATGCTGGAAGTGCCGTCGCTGCTGTTCCAGCTCGACGAATTGATGAAGGCGGTGGATTTCGTTTCGGTCGGCTCCAACGACCTCTTCCAGTTCGTCATGGCCGTCGATCGCGGCAACACCCAGCTCGCCGACCGCTTCGACAACCTGTCGACGCCGTTTCTGCGGGTGCTGAAGACGATTGCCGATGCCGGCGTGCGCAACGACACCCCGGTGACGCTCTGCGGCGAGCTGGCCGGCAAGCCGATCTCGGCCATGGCGCTGATCGGTCTCGGCTTCCGCTCGATCTCCATGTCGCCGGCATCCATCGGCCCGGTCAAGGCGATGCTCACCGAGCTGCCGCTGCAGGAACTGAAGGCCTTTTTCGACGACAATCTAATGGCGCCCAGCCAGAAATTGCCGATGCGAGCCTTGCTACAGGCCTTTGCAGACGATCGCTCGATTCCGCTCTAGATTCACGTGAGGGCGGTCTGCAAATGGCGATTTTCTGCGCTTCCGGTGCTCATGTACCTAAATGTACATTCTGCTCCGGTTTTCGAAACTCCCCATTTTCGGCTCGCCCTGACGTGAATTCCATCGAAGTTCGAAGATCATGATCAACCTGCCCCGCGACCGTATGGATCAAGTCGTCAAGCGTTTCGACATGCTCGAGGCGCAGATGTCGGCCGGACCCGCCGCCGACGCCTATGTGAAGATGGCTTCGGAATATGCCGACATCCAGGAGATGGTGGGCAAGATCCGGGCGCTGCGCGCCGCCGAGCAGGAGCAGGCGGACCTCGAGGCGATGCTTGCCGACAAAGCGACCGATGCCGAGATGCGCGCGCTGGCCGAGGCCGACCTGCCGGAGGTCGAGAGCCGCATCGAGGCGCTGCAGAAGGACATCCAGATCCTGCTGCTGCCCAAGGATGCGGCCGACGAGAGGAACGCCATCCTCGAAATCCGCGCCGGCACAGGCGGCGACGAGGCGGCGTTGTTCGCCGGCGATCTCTTTCGCATGTATGAACGCTATGCCGCCTCGCGCGGCTGGCGCTTCGAGGTGGTATCGGCGAGCGAGGGCGAGGTCGGCGGCTACAAGGAAATCATCGCCGCGGTGTCGGGCAAGGGCGTGTTCGCGCATCTGAAGTTCGAATCTGGCGTGCACCGCGTGCAGCGCGTGCCGGAAACCGAGGCCGGCGGGCGCATCCACACCTCAGCCGCGACCGTCGCCGTGCTGCCCGAGGCCGAGGAGGTCGATATAGAAATCCGGGCGGAGGACATCCGCATCGACACGATGCGGGCCTCCGGCTCGGGCGGCCAGCACGTGAACACCACCGATTCGGCGGTTCGCATCACCCATTTGCCGACCGGCATCATGGTGGTGCAGGCGGAAAAGTCGCAGCACCAGAACCGGGCGCGCGCCATGCAGATCCTCAGGGCCAGACTCTACGATCTCGAGCGCAGCCGCGCGGATGAGGAGCGCTCGTCGTCGCGAAAATCGCAGGTCGGCTCCGGCGACCGCTCGGAGCGCATTCGCACCTACAATTTCCCGCAAGGCCGTGTCACCGACCACCGTATCAACCTCACGCTCTACAAGCTCGACCGTGTGATGATGGGCGAGTTGGACGAGATCGTCGGCGCGCTGATCGCCGATCATCAGTCGAAGCTGCTTGCCGATATGAGCCTCGATGGCTGATCGACTGCCCGCCGCGCTCGGACCGCTGCTCAGGGCAGCGCGCGAGCGTCTGGCTATAGCCGGCATCGACGATCCGGCGCTCGATTCGCGGCTGATCGTCGAGCATTTCTCGGGCACGACCCGTACCCAGGCCATCGCCGAACCGGGACAAGAGGTTGGTTCGGCGGCGCTTTCGGCCATCGAAGCAGCCCTGAGGCGTCGCGTCGCAGGCGAGCCGGTGCACCGCATCCTCGGCTACCGCGAATTCTACGGTTTGCGCCTGTCGCTTTCGCCGGAGACGCTGGAGCCCCGGCCGGATACCGAGACGCTGGTCGACGCCGTCCTGCCCTTTGCGCGGGCAACGGCCGAAAGGCTTGGCAAATGCCGCATTCTCGATCTCGGCACGGGCACCGGCGCCATCGCGCTGGCGCTGCTCAGCGCCGTTCCGGCCGCCACCGCGACGGGCGTCGACATTTCGCTCGACGCATTGGCAGTTGCGGCTGGAAACGCCCGGGACCTGGGGCTCGGCGAACGCTTCAAAGCCTTGCATTCCAACTGGTTCGAAAAAGTTTCGGGCCACTACCATGTAATTGCCTCGAACCCTCCCTATATACCCAGTCGAGACATCGGAAATCTGCAGGACGAGGTCCGCGATTTCGACCCGCACCGGGCCCTGGACGGCGGTGCGGACGGTTTGGACCCCTATCGGGTCATTGCCGCTGAAGCGGCAGAATTTCTGCAAGCGCAAGGCAAGGTAGCGGTCGAGATCGGCCATACGCAGAAAAACGAGGTCACCGGGATATTCGCGGCAGCCGGCTATGTGTTAACCGGGTCACATCGCGATCTCGGCGGCAATGACAGAGTTCTGGTGTTCGAGCGTTGAAAGCCCTGATGCAGTGCGAAAAAACCGCTTGGCAATACCCGGGAATGCAGTTAGGGTCCGGCTCAACCGGATGAGACGAAGCAGGCAGTGCTCCCAGCGATTCGGTTTTCCTTGGAAATAGCTGCCTTCTTGCGCAAACGACGCCCAAGCTTCGTGCGGGAATCATCCGGCAAGTGATGTAACCGGGACAGGATGGCACGTGGCGCCAACGCAATTGATGCGGGCGAACGCCGGTGAAGAGACGAAACGGCTGGCTGCATGAGCGCCACCGTTCGTGAAGAGTTTTTCGAAAATTCACTATGAAGAGAGTCTAATGAGGCCACAACAGCAGAACAGGCGCATGCGCGGTCGCAACAACAATGGCGGCGGTGGCAACAACAACAACCGCAAGGGGCCCAATCCCCTGACCCGCAACTACGAGAGCAACGGCCCGGACGTGAAGATCCGCGGATCGGCTCAGCAGATCGCCGAAAAATACGCCACACTCGCCCGTGACGCGCAAAGCTCCGGCGACCGGGTTATGGCGGAGAACTACCTCCAGCACGCCGAGCATTACAATCGCATCATTGCCGCCGCGCAGGCGCAGATGCCGATCCAGAACACTCAGCAGAACCGCGACGACTTCGACGACGATATGGACGAAGATCGCGAGGAGTTCGACAATATCGGCAACAACAGCGGCAACGGCGCCGATGCGCCGGGCACGGCGAGCGGCTCCGGCCCGCAGCCAGTGATCGAAGGCACGCCGGCGGAACTCGCCTACAACCAGGAAAACGGCCGCGACAACAACAGCCGTCGCGACAACAACCAGCGCGACAACAACGGCCGCGACCGGCATCGTGATCGCCGCAACGGCGGCGGCCAGTATGGCCAGAACGGTCAGCGTGGCGAAAACGCCCAGCGCGGCGAGCAGGGCGGCCAGCAGTTCGACCAGAACCGCCGCAATGAGGGACAGGCGCAGCCCGAGGCGACCGGCGAGGCTGGTTCACAGGCCGTGCAGGCGCCGCAGTTCGACAGTTTCTCGCCTGCCGCCCTTGCCGCACAGGCCGAGCTCAACGAAGCCGCCCAGGACAATGGCGGCCGCCGTCCGCGGCGTCCGCGGCGTCCCCGCGGCAGCTATGCCGACCAGGCCGGTGGCGGGCAGGGCGACCAGCCGGAGGGCTCGAGCCCCGAAGGTTCCGGTCCCGAAAGTTCAGGCGAAACGCGCAACGCTGCGAACAATAGCGACGAGGTCGGCGCCAAGCCGGCCGAAGAGGCGAACCAGGCGAGGGAGCCTGCCGCCAGCGAGCCGGCACCTGTTGTCAACGAAGCCCCCGGCGAGCCTGTAGCTGCAGACGCAAACAACTGATCCAGACGCCATTTCAAGCATCGCTGACGGCGGAGAGAAATCTCCGCCGTTTTTGTATATGCACGCCCGGGAATATTCTGCATTGATCGACATCAAGGCGTCTTGAGGGACCGTGGCCCATACACCATATCTCGGCTGAACAGGGCTCGGCTCTTTTGAGCGGGTCCGTCACCGCAATCTGATCCGGTGCCGCAAAGTGGGCCGGTGATGGAAGGAGACAGCGAATGAATCTTGAAAAATACTCGGAGCGCGTGCGCGGCTTCATCCAGTCGGCGCAGACCATGGCGCTCTCGCGCAACCACCAGCAATTTACGCCCGAACATATACTGAAGGTGCTCGTCGACGATGACGAGGGCCTCGCCGCCTCCTTGGTCGAGCGCGCCGGCGGCAATGTCCGCGACGTCAAGCTCGGCGTCGAGACGGCGCTCGAGGCGATGCCCAAGGTCGAAGGTGGCAACGGCCAGCTTTACCTCGCCCAGCCGCTGGCCAAGGTGTTCTCAACCGCCGAGGACCTGGCCAAGAAGGCCGGCGACAGCTTCGTCACCGTCGAGCGGCTGCTGCAGGCGCTTGTCATGGAGAAGTCGGCCAAGACCGCCGACATCCTTTCCAAGGCGGGCGTCACCGCGCAGGCGCTCAACCAGGCGATCAACGACATCCGCAAGGGCCGCACCGCCGATTCGGCCAGCGCCGAGCAAGGCTACGACGCGCTGAAGAAATACGCGCGCGACCTCACCGCCGACGCCCGCGCCGGCAAGCTCGATCCGGTCATCGGCCGCGACGACGAGATCCGCCGCACCATCCAGGTGCTGTCGCGGCGCACCAAGAACAATCCCGTGCTGATCGGCGAGCCGGGCGTCGGCAAGACGGCGATTGCCGAGGGCCTGGCGCTGCGCATCGTCAATGGCGACGTGCCGGAATCGCTGAAGGACAAGCAATTGATGGCGCTCGACATGGGCGCGCTGATTGCCGGCGCCAAATATCGCGGCGAGTTCGAGGAGCGGCTGAAGGCCGTGCTCAACGAGGTAACCTCGGCCAGCGGCAACATCATCCTGTTCATCGACGAGATGCACACGCTGGTCGGCGCCGGCAAGGCGGACGGCGCGATGGACGCCTCGAACCTGTTGAAGCCCGCGCTGGCGCGCGGCGAATTGCACTGCGTCGGCGCGACCACACTCGACGAATACCGCAAGCATGTCGAAAAGGATGCCGCGCTTGCCCGCCGTTTCCAGCCCGTCTTCGTCGACGAGCCGACGGTGGAAGACACGGTTTCGATCCTGCGCGGCCTGAAGGAGAAGTACGAGCAGCACCACAAGGTGCGCATCTCCGATTCCGCGCTTGTGTCGGCGGCCGCACTTTCCAACCGCTACATCGCCGACCGTTTCCTTCCCGACAAGGCGATTGACCTAGTCGACGAGGCGGCGTCCAGGCTGCGCATGCAGGTCGATTCCAAGCCCGAGGCGCTGGACGAGATCGACCGCCGCATCATGCAGCTCAAGATCGAACGCGAGGCGCTGAAGGTCGAGAAGGACGAGGCTTCGAAGGACCGGCTTGCCAGGCTGGAGAAGGAGCTCACCGATCTCGAGGAGGAATCGAGCGAGCTGACCACCAAGTGGCAGGCCGAAAAGCAGAAGCTTGGTCTTGCCGCCGACCTGAAGAAACAGCTCGACGAGACGCGCAACGAACTGGCGATCGCGCAGCGTAAGGGCGAGTTCCAGCGCGCCGGCGAGCTTGCCTACGGCAAGATCCCGGAGCTCGAGAAGAAGCTCAAGGAAGCCGAGGCGCAGGACGGCAAGACCGGCATGGTGGAAGAGGTGGTCACGCCCGACCATGTTGCGCATGTCGTGTCGCGCTGGACCGGCATTCCGGTCGACAAGATGCTGGAGGGGCAACGCGAGAAACTCTTGCGCATGGAAGACGAGATCGGCAAGCGCGTCGTCGGCCAGGGCGAAGCCGTGCAGGCGGTGTCCAAGGCCGTGCGGCGCGCCCGCGCCGGATTGCAGGATCCGAACCGGCCGATCGGCTCGTTCATGTTCCTCGGACCGACCGGCGTCGGCAAGACCGAACTCACCAAGGCGCTGGCCAGCTTCCTGTTCGACGACGAGACGGCGCTGGTCCGCATCGACATGTCGGAGTTCATGGAGAAGCACTCCGTCGCCCGGCTGATCGGCGCGCCTCCCGGCTATGTCGGCTATGAGGAAGGCGGCGCGCTGACCGAAGCGGTGCGGCGCCGGCCCTATCAGGTCGTGCTGTTCGACGAGATCGAGAAGGCGCATCCGGACGTATTCAACGTGCTCCTGCAGGTGCTCGACGACGGCCGGCTGACCGATGGCCAGGGCCGCACGGTCGACTTCCGCAACACGCTGATCATCATGACGTCGAACCTCGGCGCCGAATATCTGGTCAATCTCGGCGACGACCAGGATGTCGATGCCGTGCGCGACGAGGTGATGGCGGTGGTGAAAGCCTCGTTCCGGCCGGAGTTCCTCAACCGCGTCGACGAAGTGATCCTGTTCCACCGGCTGCGCCGTCTGGATATGGACCGCATCGTCGAGATCCAGCTCAAGCGTCTGGAGAACCTGCTTACCGATCGCAAGATCACGCTGGCGCTCGATCATGACGCGATCGAGTGGCTGGCGTCGAAGGGCTACGATCCGGCCTATGGCGCCAGGCCGCTGAAGCGGGTGATGCAGAAGGAGCTGCAGGACCCGCTGGCCGAGAAGATCCTGCTCGGCGAGATCCTCGACGGTTCGACCGTCAAGGTCACCGCCGGCTCCGACCGGTTGAACTTCCGCTCGAAGCCGACCGTGGTGGCGACGGAGGCCGCCGCCTGATTTCGGGTGAGCTTGAATGAACGCGAAGCGCGTCGCACCGGACTGGTGCGGCGCGCTTTTTTATTGCCAATGACTGCGCATAATCAGCTGCCGATTCGGATGACTGGGAAGAACTCGATGAAGCTCGACGATTACAATGGCTTCTGCGCTTCATTGCCCGCCACGACGCATGTCGTTCAGTGGGGCGGCGCCCATGTCTGGAAGGTCGGCGGCAAGGTGTTCGCCATCGGCGGCTGGAACGAGGGCGGCGAGCTCTTCGTCACCTTCAAATGTTCCGAGATGGCCTATGACGTGCTGAAGGATCAGCCGGGCTGCCGGCCGGCGCCCTATCTCGCCTCGCGCGGCATGAAATGGATCCAGCGTCAGACAAGCCAAAGCATGGATGATGCGGCGCTCGAGGACTATCTGCGCGAGAGCCATCGCCTGGTCGTCCTCAAGCTGACCAGACAGGCACGCAAGGAATTGGGGCTTGCCGCAGGCTAAGGCGCGTCGCGCCGAAACGGATGTGGTCGATGCGCTTTAGCTGTTGTTTCGCATGTCGGCCCCCAGAACCGCTGCGTATTTTTGGGCAACATGCATGAGCTCATATTCCTCAAGGTACCGGAAACCCGCCATCTTCATGCCCGGTTCATGTTGGAATCTTAATTTGGCTAGCTGGTTTGCTGACGAAGGTTCGCCCGCCAGAAGCCCGAGTCGACCGGAGAGCTTGACCCTCATGCTGCGCTTGATCTTTTCCCTTTCGGCACTCGCGGCCGGGCTGGTGTCTTCCAGTGCGTTCGCCATGCCGAGCGCGGATGGTGCGCGGCCTGCGCGCCCGGCTGAGCGCGGCGCGCTGATGCTGGCCCAGGACGGCAATATCGATATCTACTACGACGCCAGGGGCAACCGGGTGCTGGTCGATGCCGACACCGGCAAGGTGATCGCCATCCAGCCGCCGGGCAGCAGGCTCGACCGCCGCGCGCTTCGCCGGCAGATGCGCATGCAGGAACTCGGCCGCGCGCCGGCCGAAGACGACGACCGCTATTATCTCGACAACCCCGACGACATGGCGCGCTTCCGCCGTCGGCAATTGGAAGAGAACGGCCGTGTCATCCCGCCGGTCGACGAGTACGACGACAATTCCGTCGATGCCTATCCGCCGGCGCCCAACAACGATGAAGGCTATGCCACCACTTATCCGGAGGCGCCGAAATCCGACACCATCAAGCGCCAGCCGCTGAACGAGGCGTCGATCGATCCGGAGCAGCCGGGCCAGGGCGAAGTGCTGCAGGTCAATCCGGAAGCACAGGCGGCACAGCCGCCGAACACTGGTGGCAAGGCCACGGTCGATCCGTCGCTGTCGCTCGGCGTGCGCCAGGACGTTGCCGCGCTGCAGGTGCTGCTCGATCGCGGCGGCGCCTCGCCGGGCGTGATCGACGGGCGCTTCGGCTCGAATGTCGACAAGGCGCTGGCCGCCTACAACGAAATAAACGGCACCAATCTGAAATCCACCGATGCGGTCGGCATCCAGGCGGCGCTTGCACAGTCGGGCGGCGACGCCTTCGCCTCCTACACGATCACGCCGGAAGACGCGGCCGGCCCTTACGTCGCCTCGATACCGGAGGACTACAGCCAGAAGGCCAAGCTCGACTGCATGTGCTACACCTCGGTCACCGAGGCGCTGGCCGAACGCTTCCATATGGACGAGACCTATCTGAAGTCGATCAACAAGGGCGTGGACTTCAATCGCCCGGGCACGATGATCAAGGTCGCCAATTTCGGCAAGCTGGTCTCGACGCCGGTAACGCGTATCATCGCCGACAAGACCAAGAAGGAAGTCTACGCCTATGATGGGAGCGGCAAGCTGGTCGCGGCCTATCCCGCGACCATCGGCTCGGCCGACACGCCGTCGCCGACCGGCATCCATGCCGTCTCGCGCATCGCTCTCGACCCGAACTACACCTACAATCCGAACATCAATTTCAAGCAGGGCCAGAACGACAAGATCCTGACCGTCCCCCCGGGACCGAACGGTCCGGTCGGTTCGGTCTGGATCGCACTCGACAAGCCGACCTACGGTATTCACGGCACGCCCGATCCCTCTAAGATTGGCAAAACCGAGAGCCATGGCTGCGTGCGCCTGACCAACTGGGATGCACGCGAGCTTGCCAAGCTGGTGTCACCGGGCGTCACGGTGGAGTTCGTGGGCGGATCGACAATCGCGGATGTCGGCGGGACCTCAACCGATGAGTTTACGCAGCAGTAAGGCGCGCGGCGCCGCGGCATAGATGAGCTGCACCAGCAGGATGAAGCCTATGCTGAGCAGCGGCGTGATCAGGCAAAGCGCCGCGCCGACCGCCCACAGGATCTGCGCCTTGACGATCCGCTTGTAGACGGTGCGGCGCGTCTCCGCGTCGACATCCTCGGCGATCATGCCGCTCCTGTCGGCATACCACCAGCTCGCGAACAGCGTGCCGCCCAGCATCAGCAGGTTCAGCCAGTAGACCAGTACCGCGCCCCTGAATGCCAGGAAATCGGCGAGAAGGTCGGTCGAGAAGGGCAGCAGCGCGATAAAGGCAAGGAAGCACAGGTTGAGCGTCGCGAGCCGCCGGTCCGATTTCGCGATCAGGCCATGCTGTGCCTGCTGTCCGAACCAGAAGATGGTGAGCGTGAGGAAGCTCAGCGCATAAGTCAGGAATCGCGGCCCCAGCGCCAGGATCGCGGCGAGCAATTCGCCTTCCGAATGCACCGCCTCATGCGACGGCACTCTGATCTCCAGCACGATCAACGTCAGCGCGATGGCGAAAACGCCGTCGGTGACGCCGACGATGCGTCCGCGTCCTTCCGCCGACGGTTCGAGCGGACGCTTCATGGCTTCCCCCTCTCACGCATGATGGTGGAACCTAGCACGCCGGTGGCGGTTTGCATCAGGATTGAGCCCACCTCGTCATCCGGCCCTGAATCGAAAAGAGAGAGCATGATGTCGTCCGAAAACCGCTTCACACGTTTCGGCATCATGCTCTGTCATCTGGTTTCAAGAACAGCGATGCTCTGGCTTGTTGTTGCGCCCGTGCGAGGGGGCTAAGCAGGGATCCAATGTCATCAGCGAATGAAACCACTGCCGATTCGCATTCGCCCGCGCGGGCGAACGGCACGTTTTGTCCTCAGACCCGGCGAAAATTCGTGCTGGTCGCTGCGATCCTCGCGTCTGCGCTCGGCTTCATCGACGGTTCGATCCTGGCGATCGCCATGCCGGCGCTGCGCGCGGATCTCGGCGCCAGCCTGGCGCAAGCGCAGTGGATTTCCAACGCCTATGCGTTGACGCTGTCGGCGCTCATCCTGGTGGGGGGCGCTGCCGGCGATCGGTTTGGACTGCGGCGCGCCTTCGTGGCCGGGATCGCGCTGTTCGTCGCGGCTTCGCTCGCCTGCGCGCTGGCGCCCGATCCGGCTATATTGATCGCCTTCCGCGCCATCCAGGGCATTGGTGCGGCGATCATGGTGCCGGGCAGCCTGGCCATCATCGCCAAAGCCTATCCGAAGAAGGAGCGCGGCCGGGCGATCGGCATCTGGGCCGCCGCTTCGGCGCTGACCACGGCGCTCGGTCCCGTGCTGGGCGGCGTCGTGCTCTCGACTTTCGGCAATGGCGTCTGGCGCGCGATCTTTGCCATCAACCTGCCGCTTGGGCTGATCTCGATCTATCTGCTTCTGGCCAAGGTGCCGGCCGACAAGCCAACCGAAAAACGCAGCCTCGACCTTGGCGGCGCGGCGCTGGCGACGCTTGCTTTCGGCCTGCTCGCCTACGGGTTGACGGCGATGAATGTCGAAGGCGCAGGGTTGATGTCGGGCCCGGCGATCGTTGCCGGCGTGGTCCTGCTTGTGGTCTTCATCTTTTACGAGCACAGGCGGCGCGACCCGATGATCGATCTCGGCCTGTTCCGGATCAGGGCCTTTGCCGGCGCCAATCTGGCGACGTTTTTCCTTTATTTCGCGCTGTCGGCCAATTTGTTCTACCTGCCGATGCTGTTGATCGCCGGCTGGAGGCTGAGCGAGGCCGAGGTCGGCTTCATCTTCGTGCCGCTGTCGGCGTCGATCGCGCTTTTGTCCGGACCGGTCGGCCAGTGGTCGGATCGCATCGGTCCGCGTTTCCCGATCGCCAGCGGCAGCATGGTCGTCGCCATCGCCTTCGCCGGCCTTGCCTTGCTCACCCATTTCGGCATCCACGATTTCTGGATCGGCACCTTTCCGCTGATGGCGCTGATGGGGCTTGGCATGGCGCAAGTCGTGTCGCCGCTGTCGACCGCGGTCATGACGTCCGTGGAGGACAAGGATACCGGGGCCGCATCCGGCATCAACAACGCGGTCTCGCGCGTCGGCGGCCTGATCGCGGTGGCGGCGATGGGCTCGCTGGCGGCCTGGGTTTACGCGCGGATGACCGGCAATGCCGCCGGGGTGCCCGGTTTCGGCGAGCCGCCGGCCTCCGGGCTGGCCGCCAATATCGAAGCGGCCAGGATTGCGGCAAGCGATTCGGCTTTCGCCGCGGTCGCGGCGGTCACGGCGCTGCTGTGCGTGCTGTCTTCACTCACCGCCTGGTTCACGGTTCCCGGACAGGCATCGCCCTGGCCGCAAAAGACAAACGATGAGCAAGATTAGTTCGGAAGCTGCGAATCAGTCTTGGCGCTGGCAACCTTCAGCGCGCTGCCGTCTTCCTGCTTCAGAAGATCGTCAATGCGCTCGCGCTCTTTCTTGAAGGCGACGAGATCGTCGCCCTTCAGAACCTTGCCGACCGGCAGGCGCACGCGCATCGAATCGACCTTGGTGCCGTTGACGATCAGTTCGTAGTGAAGGTGCGGGCCGGTAGAGAGGCCGGTCTGGCCGAGATAGCCGATGACCTGCCCCTGCCGGACATGAACGCCTTCCTCGATGCCTTTGGCGAAAGCGCTCTGGTGATTATAGGAGGTCTCGTAACCATTGGCGTGGCGGATGATGATCTGCTTGCCGTAGCCGCCGGCCCAGCCGGCCTTCTCGACCACGCCGTTGCCGGCGGCGATTATCGGCGTGCCGATCGGCGCTGCCCAGTCGGTGCCGGTGTGCATCCGGACGTAGCCAAGGATCGGATGCCGGCGTGCGCCGAAGCCGGAGGTGAAGCGCCCATTGGGCAGCGGATTGCGCAGCAGGAACTGCTTGGCGCTGCTGCCGTTCTCGTCGAAATAGTCGACGCTGCCGTCCTGCATCTGGAAGCGATAGAAGTTGCGCGTTTGTCCGCCGAAGGTCGATGAGACGTAGAGAAGCTCGGAGCCGTCGGAGGCCTGGTCGTCGCCGTCGGGTTGGGAGAACAGCACTTCGAGGCGGTCGGAAGGCGAGAGCCGCGACTGGAAATCCACGTCGGAAGCGAGCAGCTTGATCAGCTTCTGCGTCATCGCTTTCGACATGCCATAGGAATAGGCGGTGCGGTAGATGCCGTCATAGACATTGGGCAGATTGCCACGCACCACGACGGGC
>NZ_JAIUHI010000019.1:40000-92500 GCF_020165035.1 Mesorhizobium sp. CA6
AGCCATGAGCAGGTTGAAGGTAAGGTAACACTTACTGGAGGACCGAACCCATAACTGTTGCAATAGTTCGGGATGACTTGTGGCTAGGGGTGAAAGGCCAATCAAACTCGGAAATAGCTGGTTCTCCGCGAAATCTATTTAGGTAGAGCGTCGACCGAATACCCCAGGGGGTAGAGCACTGGATGGGCTAGGGGTCCTCACCGGATTACCAAACCTAACCAAACTCCGAATACCTGGGAGTACTAGTCGGCAGACACACGGCGGGTGCTAACGTCCGTCGTGAAAAGGGAAACAACCCTGACCTACAGCTAAGGTCCCCAAGTTATGGCTAAGTGGGAAAGGATGTGAGGATCCCAAAACAACCAGGATGTTGGCTTAGAAGCAGCCATCATTTAAAGAAAGCGTAACAGCTCACTGGTCTAAATAAGGGTCTTTGCGCCGAAAATGTAACGGGGCTAAAGCCATACACCGAAGCTTAGGGTTCGTGAGCAATCACGAGCGGTAGCGGAGCGTTCTGTAAGCTGATGAAGCCGTACCCGTGAGGGGCGGTGGAGGTATCAGAAGTGCGAATGCTGACATGAGTAACGTAAGGGGAGTGAGAGACTCCCCCGCCGAAAGACCAAGGGTTCCTGCTTAAAGTTAATCTGAGCAGGGTTAGCCGGCCCCTAAGACGAGGCGGAAACGCGTAGTCGATGGGAACCACGTTAATATTCGTGGGCCTGGAGGTAGTGACGGATCACACAAGTTGTCCAATCTTATCGGATTGAAAGGGCAGCGGAGTGGTTCCAGGAAATAGCTCCTCCTTATAGACCGTACCCGAAACCGACACTGGTGGTCAGGTAGAGTATACCAAGGCGCTTGAGAGAACTATGCTGAAGGAACTCGGCAAATTGCACGCGTAACTTCGGAAGAAGCGTGACCCTTTTCTGCGCAAGCAGAGGAGGGTGGCACAGACCAGGGGGTAGCGACTGTTTATCAAAAACACAGGGCTCTGCGAAGCCGCAAGGCGACGTATAGGGTCTGACGCCTGCCCGGTGCTGGAAGGTTAAGAGGAGGGGTGCAAGCTCTGAATCGAAGCCCCAGTAAACGGCGGCCGTAACTATAACGGTCCTAAGGTAGCGAAATTCCTTGTCGGGTAAGTTCCGACCTGCACGAATGGCGTAACGACTTCCCCGCTGTCTCCAGCATAGACTCAGTGAAATTGAATTCCCCGTGAAGATGCGGGGTTCCTGCGGTTAGACGGAAAGACCCCGTGCACCTTTACTATAGCTTTACATTGGCATTCGTAGTGGCATGTGTAGGATAGGTGGTAGGCTTTGAAGCCTGGGCGCCAGCTCAGGTGGAGCCACCCTTGAAATACCACCCTTATCACTATGGATGTCTAACCGCGGCCCGTTATCCGGGTCCGGGACAATGTATGGTGGGTAGTTTGACTGGGGCGGTCGCCTCCTAAAGAGTAACGGAGGCGCGCGATGGTGGGCTCAGAACGGTCGGAAATCGTTCGCTGAGTGCAATGGCATAAGCCTGCCTGACTGCGAGACTGACAAGTCGAGCAGAGACGAAAGTCGGTCATAGTGATCCGGTGGTCCCGCGTGGAAGGGCCATCGCTCAACGGATAAAAGGTACGCCGGGGATAACAGGCTGATGACCCCCAAGAGTCCATATCGACGGGGTTGTTTGGCACCTCGATGTCGACTCATCGCATCCTGGGGCTGGAGCAGGTCCCAAGGGTATGGCTGTTCGCCATTTAAAGCGGTACGTGAGTTGGGTTCAGAACGTCGTGAGACAGTTCGGTCCCTATCTGCCGTGGGTGTAGGAATATTGAAAGGATCTGTCCCTAGTACGAGAGGACCGGGATGGACGGATCTCTGGTGGACCTGTTGTGGCGCCAGCCGCATTGCAGGGTAGCTATATCCGGACGGGATAACCGCTGAAGGCATCTAAGCGGGAAACCCACCTTGAAACGAGTATTCCCTGAGAACCGTGGAAGACGACCACGTTGATAGGCCGGGTGTGGAAGAGCGGCAACGCTTGAAGCTTACCGGTACTAATAGTTCGATAGGCTTGATCGTTCTCATTACTTATATCCATCAAGGCGCAATCCGAAGGATTGTCGCCATTCTCACTCACGCTTGTTCCGCCCTGCGGGCGGCGCTACGTGGGTGCGGCGCAACAGCGCCGACGGTCGGTCGACCTTGCGAAGCTTGGCTTCGAAGGGCGCCAGGCTGAAAGAACGTCAAAGGCACAACAAAGACCAGCGAACAGCTTAGAGAAAGCAGCAAATAGGGCTCCCTATTCGCTACTCACTATTGGCTATTCGCTCAAACAGCTTCTCGATTTGAACGTGCGTTTTGCCGACCTGGTGGTTATGGCGGAGCGGCTGCACCCGATCCCATTCCGAACTCGGCCGTGAAACGCTCCAGCGCTGATGGTACTTCGTCTCAAGACGCGGGAGAGTAGGTCGCTGCCAGGTCTGCAAAGCGCATGTTCACCTCACATCCAGATCACAGTCTCCGGATGAAGACAATCTTCTCTCTACGATCTTAAGGCCCGCCAAACGGGATCACGGGCCGCGCAAGCGGCCCTTTCATTTGGCGGCTCTTGAATCAGGTAAGATCAAACTTACCTCCAAGGACGCAAGCAAACGCTTGCTCGTAATCGCAAGCAAACGCTTGCTCGTGGTCGCAAGCAAACGCTTGCTCGTAGTTGACGCGGGGTGGAGCAGCCCGGTAGCTCGTCAGGCTCATAACCTGAAGGTCACAGGTTCAAATCCTGTCCCCGCAACCACTTTCATCATAAATCAATAACCGTCCCGGTCTAACCGGGGCGGTTTTTTCGTTTTAAGGGCGGATATGCATTGACCGCTCCAATCGGCCTCACGCCGCTGGAGTCCCTTCCCCGACCGCCTTGAGTCTACTACCCACTCGCACGCGGCGAGGGCATTGCTAATGCATACCCAATCGGCCGGAAGACATTCTGCTATCGGCCCAAAGCGGTCGCTACACGATTCATGCTGCGTAATTCAAATCAGGACGTTCCAACCCCGTCCTGCGCGCATTCGACGACTATGTTCACTGCTTCCTGAAGCAGCGTGCCCAACCGCCGGCCCTTTTGCCAGAACACGACATAGTGATAGAGCGCGCTTGGCTCGAAGGGGCGGACGTCCACAGGAAAAGACGCATATTGCCGGGCGGCGAAAGTGTTGCTGCTTGAAATACCCAGACCCGCGGCGACGAAACTGACCTCTTGGCCAATGATGTCGACCTGTATCGCGAGATGCGGCTCCGCCCCCATATAGCGCATGGCGTTCTCATTCATCAGATGCGACTGCATCTGGGGTTCGATATCCGCTAGCGGTTCCCCCACGAGGTCTTCAGGCCTGATGATGTCCTTTTGCGCGAACCGGTGGCCGCGGGGGAAGATGTAGACATTGGTCGCGATCGTTACCGGGCGCCAGTCGAAGACGTTGCCGTCCAGCGGCAGCCGTGAAATTCCGATGTCGGCGCGGCCTTCCAGAACGTGGTCCGCCACTTCCGGGTAGGTGCCGGATTTGAGAACGATGCCCGCGACCTGCTGGCGTGAGCGCAGCCTATGGAAAGCCTCCGGAAGAAGCCGCAGCGAGAAGATGTGCGGCGCCGCGATGCTGATCGTATCGCTGTCGATGCCCTTCAGCGTCTCGACCGTCTTGGCGATCCTCTCCATCTGGACGAAGGTCGCGTCGCTGTCGCGAAAAAGGATCATCGTCTGGGCCGTTGGCAGAAGCCGCCCCTTGTCGCGCACGAACAATTGCACCCCGAGCAAGCCCTCCAGGATCCGAATTTGCTGGCTGACGGCGGGCTGGGTGATCTCCAGCGCCTTGGCGGCAGCCCGCTCCGAGCCCGACCTGACCACCTCGCGTAGGATCTGTAGCTGGCGAAGCGTGATGCCGGTTTTCGAGATTTCCACCATGATGAAACGTCCGTGCGGCTGCCGATCGCGGCGTACTGCGTGCGAGGTCAACTTATACTGCCATGCCGATTGCGCCAGACTGATTGCTGCAATAGCGCCGATGGCGGTTATCCGGATTGAGATGATCTTCAGCCATATTAGCTGAGCTTATCGAAAAATATCTTCGCTTATAAATTGACCGCTGAAAGCTCCGCGGGCAATTGTGAAATCAAGACGCCGTCTCCGAAGGCGCTTGGCGCCGAGGCAAAGCGACGCTGCCACAGATCGACAACCGAAAGCAGAAGGATGATGCCGCTCCATGCGCGCAGCAAGGGCTTTGTCGTGTCCAGCATTCCCGGCGTTTCGTATCGGCGGCGCGCGATCTCCGGCGCGGAGCGCCTGATGCCTGGCGGTCCGATATCTGACCAGGCCCCGACGCACGGCATCCGCGCCGAGCGGATCGAAAAGCGGCTTGGCGGCAACGACGTCCTGCGCGGCGTCGATCTCGACGTCTGTCCAGGCGAAATTCTCTCGATCCTCGGCAGCAGCGGCTCGGGCAAGAGCACGCTTCTGCGGTGCCTCAATCTTCTGACCGTCCCCGACCGCGGCGACATCTGGATCCACGGCGAGAAGCTGGCGATCCGAGCGGCATCACAGCATGGCTGGCCGGCCGCCATCCTCGACCAGCGGCAGGTCCGAAGGGCGCGGACTTGCGTCGGCATGGTGTTCCAGAACTTCAATCTCTGGCCCCACAGGACGGCGCTTGAGAATGTCACGGAAGGTCCCGTGCTCGTGAAGGGACTTCGGCGCCATGCAGCAACCGATCTCGGGCATCATTACCTCGCCAAGGTCGGGCTCTCGGGCAAGGCGCACGCCTATCCCCATCACCTTTCCGGCGGGCAGCAGCAGCGCGTGGCTATTGCCCGTGCGCTGGCGATGGAGCCAGGCGTGCTGCTCTTCGATGAGCCTACCTCGGCGCTGGACCCGGAGCTGGTGGGCGAAGTGCTGCGCGTCATGGCAGCACTTGCTGAGGAGGGGCGCACCATGGTGATCGTCACCCATGAACTCGCCTTCGCGCGCGAGGTGTCGACGCGGGCGGCCTTCATGCATCGCGGGCTGATCGAAGAGGAAAGCCCACCGCGGCAATTCTTCTCCTCTCCCGTCTCCAGCCGCCTTCGCGGCTTTCTCGCCTCACATCGGTAGAAGGACCTCGCGCATGGACGGATTCGCCGCGCAGTTTGTCAGCGGACTGAAGACGACAGTCCTGCTGGCGCTCGTCAGCGGCGCGCTCGGCATGGCGCTCGGATTGCTTGCGGCGGCGGGGCGATTGTCGCGGTGGAGGGCTGTGAGCCTCTCGGTCGGCCTCTACACGACGATCGTTCGCGGCGTGCCCGAACTCATCATCATCCTGCTGATCTATTTCGGCGGAACAGTCGCCATCAGCGCCTTTTTCGGCCGCTATGTCGAGGTCAACGCCTTCCTTGCCGGGGTCGTCTCCCTCACCGTCGTTTTCGGGGCGTATGCGGCGGAAATCTTCCGAGGTGCGGTGCTTAGCATACCCACGGGACAGATCGAGGCGGCCCGCTCGCTCGGGCTGCATCCGTGGCAGACCTGGTTGCTGGTCATCCTACCGCAGATGTTGCGCATTGCCCTGCCGGCGCTTGCTAACCAGTCGATCTCGCTGGTCAAGGAAACCTCGCTGATCTCGATCGTCGGATTGACCGATATCATGCGGGTCGCCGCCATCGGCGCCGGCTCGCTGCGGGCGCCGCTGACGTTCTATCTCGCCGCATCGGCCGTCTATCTCGCGCTGACCAGCCTTGCGCTGGTGATCTTCAATCTTCTCGAACGGCGCTTTGCCGTTCCTGGACGGTGAGGCGCCGGGTCATGGACATCTCACTCCTCTTCACCAGCATCCTCACCCTTGCCGGCGGCATTCCGCTGACGCTGCTGCTGACATTCGCATCGCTCTCTGCAGGCCTCGTCCTCGCTGTGCCGCTGGCCTTCATGCGCGCGTCGTCTCGCAAGTGGCTCTCGCTGCCCGTGCTTGCCTATACTTATGTGTTCCGCGGCACGCCTCTGCTCGTCCAGCTTTTCATCATCTATTACGGCCTCGGCCAGATCGGCGCCATTCGCTCGAGCGTGCTGTGGATCCTGCTGCGCGATCCTTTCTGGTGCTGCCTGTTGGCCTTTTCCCTGAACGGCGCCGCTTACACGACGGAGATTTTTCGCGGCGGCATCCAGGCTGTTAGTGCAGGTATGATCGAGGCGGCGCAGGCGGTGGGCATGTCGCCGTTGCAGATCAAGCGCCGGATCATCTTCCCGATCGCCGTCCGATGCGTGCTCCCCTCCTATGCCAACGAGGTGATCAGCCTGGTGAAAGCGACGTCGCTCGCCAGCACCGTGACATTGCTGGAGATAACCGGCCTGTCGCGAAAACTGGTTTCGGAAACCTTCGCACCCTACGAGATCTTCATTGCCGCCGGCGTGCTCTATCTCGGCCTGACATTCCTCCTGGCCGGCTTTTTCCACCTGCTGGAAGCCCGGTTGAATGGCGCGCCAAGGGCAAAAGCACACCAGCATCGGGTCGACCTGCAGCAGGTGGCCCATGGACAATAGTCCTCGTCAAAACCCATTGCCCGTCGCCGAGACGGCCTGGCGTGAAATCAACCTGTCGGCCATCGCCTCAAACTATCGCGCCGTCCGGGCGGCGGTCGGCCAAGGCACGAAGATCTTCGCCTGCCTGAAGCAGGACGCCTATGGATGCGGGGCGGGCAAGGTCGCGTCTGTCTTATCCGCGGCGGGCGCCGACGCCTTCGGCGTGGTGTCGGCCGCCGACGCGCTGGCGGTGCGGGAGGCGGCGCCGGGAAAACCCATCCTCATGTATCCGGGCATCGGCCCGGACGCCGTCGATCTTGTTCGCGATCTCGACCTGACGATTTCGATTTCTGGCGAGGAGGATCTGGCGGGCTGGCTGGCGACCGGCGCGCCACTAAAGGTTTTCGTCAAGGTCGATCTGGGTTTCTGGCGCGCCGGCGTGTCTCCCGCGAACCTGCGACGCCTGCTCGATCTATGTGCTTCGCAGCGCAGCATCGCCGTTGCCGGTCTCTATGCTCATCTCAGCGAGTTCGGCGATGCCGGTTCCTCGGCGCCTGAGCAGGTTGCGCGCCTGAGCCCGCTTCTCGAAGAGCTGAAGGCAGCGGGGCGCCTCCCCAAAACGATCATGGTCTCAAGCAGCGAAAGCCTGCTTCACCATCCGGAATTCGACATGGGCGCGGTCGATCCCGGTGCGCTCCTCTTCGGGCTGGTCCGTTCCTGCGCCGGGCGCCGCACCTTATCCATCTGTGCGGCCTTGTCGGCGATCAAGGCGCGTATCGTCGCGCTGAAGACGAGTGACGACAGCATGGGAGCGCCGCCGGACCTGCCGGGGTATCGCCCGGACATGCGCCTCGCGGTGCTGGGCATCGGCTGGGGGCACGGGGTGCCGCGGCACCTCGATGCCTCGGCTTCGGTGCTCGTCAGGGGACGGCGTGCTTCAATCGTGCCGCCGATCCATCTCGAACATCTTCGTATCGATGTCACGGACATTCCCGAAGCCATGCTCGGGGATGAAGCGGTGCTGCTCGGCTCTTCCGGCGGCGACCGCATCACTCTGCCCGAGCTCGCCAGGGTCTGGAAGACAGACGAAACCGGCGTCGCCTGCGGCCCGCGTGAGAGCCTGCGCCGTATAGACGTTGCACGAGAATTCAAACCAAACCAACAAGAAGGGGAATGACATGAGAAGACATCCGACTTGCGCCCTTGCGGCTTTCCTGCTGGCCGCCGGTCTCGCCCATGCCGAAGAGCGCACGGCCATCACAATTGCCTCGGAAGGGGCTTCGCCGCCTTGGGATTTTATCGACACGAAGGGCGCGCTCGTCGGCTTCGATATCGATGTCGGCAAGGAGCTCTGCACTCGGATCAAGCTGCAATGCACCTTCGTCGCCCAGGATTGGGACGGTATCATCCCCGGTCTTCTGGTGAAGAAATACGATGCGATCATGGCCGGCATGTCGATCACCGAAAAGCGCAAGAAATCGATCGCCTTCTCCATTCCCTATGCGGTGGCGCCGAACCAGATTGTCATGCGCCGGGGGCTCGGCCTGCCCGCAAGCGATATCGATGCCAAACTGAACCTGACCAACATCGACGCGGCGAAGAAAGAGACTATCGAAAAGCTGCGGGAGAGCCTGAAGGGCAGGACGCTGGGTGTCCTTCGCTCGTCCAATTCGGAGGCGGTCGTTCGCGAGCTCTTCGGCGATATCGCCTAGGTTCGCAGCTATGACAGCCAGGAAAACATCAAGCTCGACCTCGCGTCCGAACGCATCGACGGCGGCCTGGGCGACCGTCTGATGTGGAAGCAATTCCTCGACACGCCGGAAGGCAAGGCGGTCGAATTCTTCGGCCCGCAGCTTTCAGGGGGCACCTGGGGTCCCGGCGTCGGTGTCGGTCTTCGCAAGGAGGATGCCGATCTCGCCGAGGCCTTCGATAAGGCCATCGACGCGAGCGTCAAGGACGGCGCGCTCGGCAAAATCAGCCAAAAATGGTTCGGCGTGGATATTTCCCCGCAGCTCGCCAAGTGAGCGCTCGCCGTCGATGTCCGGCGGCCTCAAAACGAGGATTTGAAGCGCGTCGCCTGATCCGTTTCAGCGCGACGCGCTTAAGGACGCTTTCCAAAAATATCTCCAGGGTTCGCTATTCATGTCTTCACCGTTCACGCTCGTCCTGACCGGGCAATCCCTCATTCATCACGATCTCCGGCAGGTCCATGACGAAGGATTTGCCGCGATCAAAGCGCTGATCCGGCAGGCCGACATCGCCTTCACCAATTTCGAGACGACAGTGTTCGGCCGGTATGGCGGATGGCCGATGAAAGGTTCCTTCTTTGGCTGTTCGCCGCCCGTCGTGCTGGATGCTTTGAAGGACGTCGGCTTCAACGCCCTGGCGCTCTCCAACAATCACGCCTTCGACCTCGGCCCCCCTGGCGTCCTGTCGACGCTCGAAGAGGTGGCGCAAAGAGAATTCCTTTACGCCGGCATCGGTGACGATGCCGCGCATGCGCGTCGGCCGGGAATGAAGACCTTCGGCAGGCGACGGGTGGCGCTTGTCGCCATGGACGCGGGGCCAGGCCCGGCGACCATGTATGCGGCCGACGCGACGGACCGGCGCCCCGCGAGGCCAGGCGTCAACGGGCTCGATGTATCGAGGCGGTTTGAGGTCGATCCCACAGTGTTTGCAAGCCTGACGGGTATTCAGGAAATGTTCCAAAGCAGTCGGATGGAGCGGGCCAACTATGCCCAGCCGCACGATCCGCCTGAACTCCGATCGCCTAACGAGATCGACTTTTACGGGACGATCTTTTGCCGCTCCTCGAACAACAGCCGCCGGATCCTGGTGGACGAGGCGAGCCTGCAAGGCCAGCTCTCGGCGATCCGTCGGGCCGCCGCGGAGGGGGCCTTCGTCATCGCCTACCTCCATCACCATCATTGGGAGCCGAATTGGCGGGAGGTTCCGGTATGGGTTCAGTCGCTCGCGCGCGCCTGCGTCGATGCCGGGGCCGGGGTGTTCGTCAGTCACGGCGCTCCCGTCCTGCAGCCCGTGGAGATCTATCGCGGCGCGCCGATCTTCTTCGGGCTGGGCAATTTCCTCTTCCATCTCAATGCGGGCGAGGTGGTGTGGAGCGCGCCGGACGTCTGGAAGAGCATGGTCGCGACGTGCAGCTTCGATGCCAATGCGCGGCTGCAGTCGATCGACTTCCTTCCCATCGTCATCGGCGGCGAGAGGATGCTTAGCGCCGAAAATTATCATGAGCGCATCGTTCCGGCTCCAGCATCGCAAAAGCTGGGGGCGAAGATGATTGAGGACCTGGCGGCCCGCTCACGCTCGCACGGCGTATCGATCGCCGTCGAAGCGGCCAATGAAATGACAGGTGGTTGCTTTCGAGCAGAAGGCTCGCTTTGACGTCTCGAAAGGTGAGAGGGATTCGGCGGACCGAGTGGGGAGTCCGCTTCAAAGAGAGAGGCACCTCGCCGCGGGCGATTCTCGCGCACCTGCTCAGTTGTGCGGCGCTCCTGCAAGCCTTCATCACGAACCCTTTTCTTTACCAACAGCGAGCGTCGGTATCGGCGGCTGTGGGTCCCCGCAACCACTTTCATACCTTGCGGTGCTTGGGCCACAAGCCTACCTTTCCCTTTTAGGCGGAAGAGAGGGGGTGGCCGTGATAGCCCGGATTTTCGCCTCGCTCGGATTGATATCGGTCGCAATTTTCTTCGGCGCCGCCGCACCGGCATGGGGTGACGAATGCCTCATCCCGAAGGCTAGCGGACTAGAGATCGGCGGCTTGGTCGTTGCTCAGGGTGCCACATCATTGCGGGGCGCTCCGCCGCAAGGCTCATTTGGGACTCTTGGAGCGAGCTTAGGCGCAACCAAAGCCGGTGCCTCATACACTGTTCAAGATAAAAAGTGCGTCAGAGTCATATTTTTGGGCGCCAGCTATGGCTGCTCCTTAAGGGCGCTGGTGGGGTTCTGTCCGGAACCGATGACGCGCCGTTCGAATATTTCACCCCTAAGAACTGAGGAGGATATCGTGTCGGGGGATGCTCCGGGCTTTTTCGAAGTCCATCTCGCCTTTACGTTAGCTTTTCAATCATGCTAGCTTTAGTCGGACTATTTTACTTTGGGGTTTGGTCGCGCTCGTACGTGTATCCGGCGCAAGTGATGGTTCCATTCCGACGTCAGCTCATCGCGGTCGCGCCGGTTGGTCTGATCACAATGGCTGTATATGCAAAGACGGTTTTGCCGGGCATCACCAACGGCGACGACGATGCAACCGATATAGCTTTGATTGCAGGTTACGCAATTATATACGGCATGCTGTCGCGCGAAACTCTAGACAGAATGCTCGCTGGCGTGAGGGCTCCGATCGCCCTCCCTCAGCCGAACGATCCGGCGGCGTCTGATCAGCGTTAGCGGGGTCATATTTTCCTACCGCCCACGACACATTGGCCAAATTAACCCGGCTCACTGTGAAGGTCTTCGCTCGCCTGTACTGTTCCAGCGGTCTGGCATGTCGCCTGGCTTCGGCGCTATGACGATCCGGCTGCGGCCCGTCGTGAATCTCGTCATCCGAGAGTACCAAAGCTTTCCTACCGTGCCCGGTAGTCGATCGGGGAGGTCTTCCCCTCAGCGGACCGCGTGCGAGGCGACAAGGTGGTCGAAATACTCGGATACATATTCGTCCACGACGTTGTAAGAAACGCGCGTTCGATCGAAGATCCTCTCTTCGTCCTCCTCGAACACCGCCGCTACAACCGGATCGGGCGTGCCCGCGAAGGCGGCGTCAAAAGCTGCCTTATTCTTGAACACGACTCCATGACAACGTCGAAGCCCGTGTCGCCGGTCTGCCCTGTGAGCCAGTCCGGCATGGGATTCAGGTGGCGACGCATGTAGCGGAGGATGCCCCGCCGATCGAGATACTTCTCAGCCAGCTTGCAAGTGTGGCAGCCCCCCCTTGAGGCAGTCGACCTCCACGAACAACAGGTCACGATTCTGTCTACTGTCGTCGTTATAACCAAGTGGACATTTGTAAATGCGTGGTTGCCCTTTGCTTGTGCTATGCCTAGAAGCACATTGCCGGGGGAAGATCAGGGGCTAGGTCTAGGGCGTGGGTTCTAAGTTCGAGAAGCTAAACAGGCTGCGCGAGTCTCTGCGCGAGTCCAACCATGATTTTCGTGCAAGTACCCAGCTGTTCAGTAGCTTGGACGTCTCGAAAATTGATCGCGATATGGATCTCGCTGGTCGCGGAAAGGAACGTGGCGAAGCGAACCAACCGCCAAAGAGCGCGAAGAATCTCGATGACGTCGAACATGCCATCGTCGAACGTGTCGAGGATGAGAAGAAGGCTTGCTATCATACTCTTGAGGACAGCCTCCAGCTTCTAGGTGGGCGTCTAGCCGGGCTGGATTTCGAAGAGCAGTTCGGCCTGATCCGCCAGGCGAATGCAGCGAGCGTATCGGATTTCAAGGCTTCGGTTGCCGTCGGGTTGGACGAGCTCCACGGATTGAGAAGGGCTCTTAACGACGCTGAGAAAGAGCACTCTTGGTTCAAGGAAAAGCACGGCTTGGTTCGAGCCGCGCGCGTGCAGCACGGCGCGGCTCACATTTTCAGGCTGTCGCTGCTGCTGTTCTTGTTCCTCATCGAGACTGCAATGAACGGCAGCTTCCTCGCGAAGGGAAACGAGCAGGGCTTTTTTGGAGGCATCCTCGAAGCCGCGGCATTCTCCTTCATCAACATCGGCGCCGCGCTGCTGTTGGCGGTTTTCTGCGCCCGATTGGTCACCCACCGGTCCATTTTTTGGAAGTTGGTAGGTATCGGTTCGATCATTTTCTACATTGCGTTGGCCGTGACCATAAACCTCGCCTTGGCTCATTATCGCGAGGTAAGTGGGTCGCTCGCAGACGGTGCGGGCGTAGAGGTTATCCGGTATCTGCGTGCTGATCCAATGGGTCTGACGGACGTGAAGTCCTGGTTGCTCTTTGGCATCGGGCTCATGTTCTCGCTTTTCGCGTTTATCGACGGCTGGTTCGTGTTCGACCCGTATCCAGGATACGCGGGCGTTGAGAATCGGCTGGTTTGCCGGCGCGAGGACTACATCGATCGCAAGAAGGAGCTGATCGAGGAACTGCAAGCTGTTCGGGACGATCACAACGAAAAGGTCGAGGACATCGTCAAGGAACTTGGCAGTCGTCGCAGGGAGCAACGCGCGATCGTCGATCATCGCTCGAGGCTTCTGGCGCTCTTTGCTCAGCATCAGGATCAGTTGGAGCGGGCCTGCAATCAGCTTCTTTCCAAATACCGCGAAGCGAACATCCAGGCCCGAACGGAGCCGGCGCCCAAGCATTTCGGATCGCCCTACAAGCTTGATCGGATAAAGCCCCACGTCTCGGGAGAGGGAGAGTGGAGCGAGTCTGACATCGGCTCATCGATCCGCGACGCACAGGAAGAACTCAACGCTCAGGTTCGGCTGATCGGCCAAGAATGTGAACGTGGTATTGAACAATACCGGGACCTCGACAAGCTTCATCCCGACAGTGTGAGCAATGGCTAGGCGGTCTCGTAGGCGCAAGAAGGGCCAAGCGGGCACGATCGTCGCAGCTGTTGCCCTAGGCATTTTATCGGTCGCAATGTTGGCCGGCTTTGGCTGGATGTGGTCTAGATCCGGCACTGGTCAGATCGATGCCAGCACGAATTGTCCGTTGGGCGGGCCGACCAGTCTAACCGCCGTTCTGATCGACGCTACTGATCCGGTTTCAGCAACGACGATGGCGGATCTGAAGAATGAATTCCGCAAGGCCATCGCTCGTGTCGAGCCGGGCGGCTATGTGAGGATTTACACGCTGAACTCTGATCCCGGCGATCTGACCGTGATGTTCGACGGGTGCAACCCAGGGGATGGGTCGACGGTGGACAGTTGGACCAATAATCCCGCGCGTCGCCAGAAGAAATGGGAAGACGCTTTCGGCGATCCCCTTAGCAAGCTCCCTGACGAAATTCCGAATAGCGACTCCGTGAGCCAATCGCCGATCATGGCTGGCATCCAGAAAATCAAGCTATCGCTCTTCGATAGCAACTTGGCGGGACCGGGCAGCGCAAAGCGGTTGGTTGTCGCGTCGGACATGATCGAGCACACGTCGCTTTATTCCCAGTACCGATCGGGCCTCGACTACCAGAAATATCTCAACAGCGCCGCCGACCGAACCTACGGCACCTCGCTCGATGGGGTGAACGTCACGATTCTCTATGTCGATAGGGCAAAGAAGCCATTCCAGTCGCTCGACCACGCCGAGTTCTGGACGCAGTGGGTCCAGAGCCACCATGGCGAGTTCGAGAAGCTGGTTGGCTTGGAAGGGTTAAACTGATGGCCAGGAAACACGACCATGCCTTGTTGGGTCATCCAGGTTTTCCGCTGGTTGTCTTTGCGGCGTTGACCCTTGGCGGCTGTGTCTTCATCGCTGTCGCCAAGCTGTATGGTGTGAACCCAATTGTGGCGGCGGGCATACCGGTCTGCCTGATGTTCTTCTATCTGGGCGTCTCGATCTTCACGGGTAAGCTGCGGCTTCACGATGAGCAGACCGGCGACAACCTCTACTACATGGGCTTCCTATACACACTGACGAGCCTTGGGGTGTCGTTGTTTCAGTTTGGTTCGGAGGGTTCGACTGAAACCATCGTCAGGAACTTTGGTATCGCGGTGACGTCGACGATCACGGGGATCGCGCTCAGAATTTTCTACAATCAGATGCGCCGGGACCCTGCCGATATTGAGCGGACGGCGAGACACGAGCTCGCTGACATGACGCGGCGGGTGAGAGCTGAGATGGAAAGCGTGACGAGGGAGTTTGCGGACTTTCGCCGCGTTAGCCATCAAATGCTCGAAGAGGGCTTCGCGGAGATTGCCGCGCAGGCGGAGCGCAACGGCGAGCACATCAGATCCGCCCTAGACAAAATTGCAATGGAGGCGATCAAGCCGGTCCAGGAGGCGTCAGGCAAACTCAGCGATGCGCTCAAGGACAATTTCGGGCAGATCGAAAGTCAGTTCTCGTCGATTGCGCAGCGCGTCGAGGCGGCCGCCGATTTGCTCGACAAAGCCAATGGCTCGATGTCCACGTCGGTGAGCAAGCTCGGCGCGCAAGCCGACACGGTGGCCACGAAGCTGGAGAAGGTGGTCGTTCCTGACGAGGTGCTGAAGAACGATTTGGCGCCGATGGTGAAGATGCTCGGCAGCGCGGTCGCGCAGTATGCCGTGAAGACCGAGACCGCCTCGCAGGAGCAGCAAGGTCGCATGACCAGTCTTGCCGATGCCGTGGCGAAGGTCGCGAGTGGAGTGGAGCGGGCCGCCGTTGCCGCGGAGAAGACTGCCGAGTCTGTTCAAGCCCAGCAGAACGTGACCCAGGCGCTCGCGGCGGTGGTGCAAAAGCAAAGCAAGGACACTAGCGAGCTCGTCGCAACGCTCGCGGAAAAGAGTCTCCACGTCTCGCGCCCGAACCATTCCGCCAACGGCACAATAGCAATCGAGCCGACACCTTCGGTGACGCCTGCGGCTAGTGTCGGCGAAGAGGCGCCGATCAAGATTGCGGAGAGCCCGCAAGGCGACTCCTTCCAAACTTTGAGCGGCACACCGCAAGCAGAGAAGGTTGAACCGCCGAGAAGATCCAGCTGGTGGGGCAGGTGAGCGACGTCGGCGGAACATCAGTCGCTTTCGAGCGCAAGGGCTATGGCCGCGGCCTAATCCTTGGCCTGACGATGGCCGAAACAATGCTGCTTCTCGTTTTCTGCCTTCTGTTGGCCGCCGGCGCCATCATAGCAAAGAAGGAGAAAGAGGCGGCGGAGGCACTGAAGGTTGCGCAGTCCGTCCAGGAGAACGTTCGCAAGCTCGAGGAGGAGAACAAGCGGCTGGTTGCTCAACTGAATGCGCTGATCAACCCCGCGACGGGCCGCAATGTGCCTGACCGGGAATGGCGCGAGCTTGTCCTGGCGAAAGAGGCCGTCGAAGCAATCAGGAAGGCGGGACTAACGGTTGAAGAGGTCGTGAAAAGGGCACCGGTCACCAAAGTCCTCGCCGAGAACGACGTGGACGTCGATCAGGCCAAAGAGATGTTCGAGCACATGAAGGTGCTGAAGGAATATGGCTACATTGGCGCGGCCAAGACCTCGAAGGACCTTTCAGACGCGCTGAAGAAGGCAGGTGAGGCCACGATAGCCGCCAAGCCACACGATTGGCCACCAATCATCAGCCTCAGCGAGCTTAAAGGCTATAATTTTGAATCCGGCAGCGCGGAGCTTTCCGATGGCTTCAAGACGAAGCTTCGTTACATGTCGAAGACCATCGCCAGTATCGCGACTTCGTATGGGGTCGACGTCATCGAGGTGATCGGCCACACGGACGAGCAAGCAATGTCTGGAACGTCATCGAACATGGACAAAGATCTCCAACCGGTTCTGGCCGGAAAGGTCCAGGTTGGTAAGCTACATCCAGCCGACAACGCGGGCCTTGGATTGGCGCGTGCAATTTCGGTCACGAGCATCCTTCGCGGCATGCCCGAGCTGAAAGGGTTCACCATCCTGCCGATGTCGGGTGGCCAACTGATATTGCCTGGCGACCGTCTGACGGACGGGGCACAGGCTGGCGACGTGAAGGCAAGACGACGAATTGAAATCAGAGTGAGGCAGCGCTCCCGCGAGACAGATCTGGCGCCGACGGGGGGATCGAAGTCATGAATGGGACAGAATGCTCGTGACCTAGCGCTCACAGCATCGAGTTGGGGGGCTCAAAGGGATGGGGTTTTACGTTCGCAAATCGGTCAGCGCAGGACCGTTCCGGTTCAACTTTTCATCGGGCGGCGTCGGTGTCTCCGTAGGTGTGAAGGGCCTTCGGATCGGGACTGGCCCACGGGCCCATTACATCCATGCAGGCGTTGGCGGTCTTTACTATCGCGGGACGCTCGGAAAGGCCGGCGCGAAAAACATTGCTAGACGGCCGGCGCCTCAAACACCGCACATACAGCCGCAACCGACTGCGCCGGAATACGTGGCCGACGGCGTCGTGATGAGGGAGATCGAATCTGGCGACGTGATGGACATGCGCGATGAGACCTCATCCGAAGTGCTGGACGAAATCAACGCCAGACAGTCGCAGACGCGGCTCTCGGTGATCCTGGCGGTCTTGTTCGGCGTCGTAGGTTTCCTTGTCGGAACGGCAATCGGAGGTGCCGGGCCGGTGGTGGGAGTAGCTGCCTTCTTACCCGGCATGTTGATCGGCAAATGGTTTGACGGCTATCGCCGGGTGAGCGTGCTTTACTACGATCTGGAACAGGACGCCGAGGCTGCCTATGGCAGGCTGGTGGCCGCATTCGAAACGCTTACGGGTTGCGCGGGAAGGTGGCATGTTGCGGCAGGGGGCAAGATCGAGGATTTGACGACTTGGAAACGTAACGCCGGTGCCAGCATGCTTGTCGACAAAAAGCCGACGACACTTGCAACCACGTTGCCGCAGGTTGTCCGCAGCAACGTCACGCCGCCTTCGATACACGTCGGCAGGCAGGTGCTCTATTTCATGCCGGACCTTGTCCTAGTGAAAGACGGAAATCGCTACGGCGCCATCGGCTATGGCGATCTTCGAATCCAATTTGCACCGAGCAATTTCATTGAGACTGGCCAAGTTCCATCCGATGCTCAGGTGGTAGGCCATGCTTGGGCGCATCCCAACAAGAACGGCGGCCCGGACAGGCGGTTCAAAAACAATCGTCAGATTCCGATCTGCCGATATGAGGCATTGCGGCTATCGAGCGCGAACGGATTAAATGAGCTCGTCGAGTTCTCGAAAACGAATGTCAGTCAGCCGTTCTGCCAGGCAATCTCAGCGCTCGCCCAAGTGCACGGGTCGCACCGATCGACACTGTACTCGGCGGGGCAGCGCAGCCTAACGTCCAGATCCTGAACCTTCGTACGCAGGTAGGTTGACCTGCGCAGCCAACTCAGCAGAGGCCCTCGCAAGGTACGCCATCGCCGTCTCGGTCGAGCTTGCCGCCCCATGAGCAGTTGTTCAGGTACCAATGCGCTTCCTCGCAGGAGGAGATTTGCGAGCAATAGCGTCGAGGCTGGCAGGAGTAGCTCTGCGCTACCTTGCCTTGGCTGATCAGGCCGATCTTATTATTCGTCGGCGGCTTTGGATCGTCCAAATGGCCGGCCCGCCACTCCCATGGGGCCTCGAATTCGCCAGTCCAGATTCCCACCTTGGCTGACTTTGCTTGCGCCTGCAGCTCCGCGTATGCGCCGTGGCTGTATCGGGGCCAATCAAGAGCCTGGCCGTGCTCAACCATCCAAGACGCTACGCTGGCGCCGTCCGCGCGGCGACAATCGCCCACGAAGCGGTGATACCTGTCCCACGACACGAAGTTGCATTGCACGGGGCGAGAGGCGGCCAAGAAGGTGTCCAAGGCCTCGGCTGCTCGACGCCCGCACGGATAATCGGCGCCAGTGGAATCTTTGCAGAGCTGCCGGCTTTCAGGTGCATCGATACCGTTGAAGCGGATGCGCTGACCGTGGATTTCGATCGTGTCACCGTCCACAACTGACGCGGTCCCCATTATTTCCGGTGGGTTGGCGGTAGTCCAGTTAGCTATGGTGGCGCCAAGTTCGCTGTGGCTGCCTCCAGTGAGGGAAAGGGCGGCGTAAGCTGAGGCCGCCAGTCCGACGATTGCTAGTGATACGACCGCAAGGGTCCGGCCGCGGGAAACGCGGACAACAGAGCTTCGGCGGCCGCGCCTTAGGCGCGACCGGTGTCTCTGGGATTGCCGATCGTTCTTCAATTGTTAGCTCCCCGCACGAAAAGGCGGC
Organism: Mesorhizobium sp. CA6; assembly: GCF_020165035.1. Lineage (NCBI taxonomy): Bacteria > Pseudomonadati > Pseudomonadota > Alphaproteobacteria > Hyphomicrobiales > Phyllobacteriaceae > Mesorhizobium > Mesorhizobium sp. CA6. The sequence continues at coordinate 58,361 of NZ_JAIUHI010000019.1, forward strand.
CTCAGCGTCCTCGTCCTCTCTTGGCCGGCGCCTTTCTTGCCACGGTCTTGCGGCCAAGACCGAGCGATTTGGCGAGGTTGGAGCGGCTTTCCGAATAGCTGGGGGCGACCATCGGGTAGTCGTGTGGCAGTCGCCATTTTTCCCGATACTCGTCGGGGGTGAGGCCGAAATGGGTGGCCAAATGCCGCTTAAGAGATTTGAATTTCTTTCCGTCCTCAAGGCAGATGATGTAGTCCGGCGTCACAGATCGCTTCGGATTGACGGCAGGGACCTGTGCTGGCTTTTCAGGTTCAACTGGTTGACCAATACGTGCCAACGACGAATTTACGCTCTCGATGAGGTCCGGCAGCGATGATACGGGGACAGCGTTTTTGCTGACATAGGCTGAAACAATGTCGGCGGTGAGTTCGATGATTGATCCCAAGTGGTTGTGAGGTTCGTCTGCCAATTCAAAGCCCCAAAAAATTTGCCAGCGTAGCTTGCTATCTCCGACCTTACTTCAAAACAAGCCGATCGATCGAATCAATCCTGCACGAACGATTGTATTGTTAACAAGAGGGTTTTGGCCGCGCCGATTGCGGAGGCCGCCTGACGACAGGGAAATTTTCTCTGTATAGAATCGTCGAACTCGCTTGAGAATAGGCAATTGGGGGACCTACACTGGGGCAAATCCCATAGAGGCGCCAATCGTGACATCTTCCAAACTCCCTCCCAAGAAACCGCGTAAGCGGGCCAGGACCGCCGAGGAACTTGAGAACTTGGGGCGAGCCCCGAGTGCCGGTGCCTTACGATTCCGCAGCGGGATTCGATGATGACAAAGACCTAATCGAAGCGGCCGCTTTCGCCGCGCGCGAGAGGCCGTCATCGTTGGATACCGACTGAGGAAGCGCCCCGACGATCGATCTCTTGGTCAACTCCTATAACCACGAGTTTCAGCCGCTTCATCGCCGGTCGTTGCAGCCTCCTGTGCGGCTACGGTTGCAACGCGCGAGATAATGTGGAACAAATAAAGAACGAAGTAAGATAGACTCATTAGTCGGGCCTTGGCCGGCTTTGTGCATCACTTCCTTACATTCGCGGGCCACTTCGCGATTGTTTGAAGCCGAGCCTAGAGCCGAAATCTAATGGTCCATGCTATCGCATCCATAAATGTTGAGGTGCAGTCGGCAAGAGATCTTTATTCACAAAGTCCAAAATGGACTGATTTTTTGTTGCGACCGCCACTGCGTAGGTTCTATGTGTTTCATTCTGCGCGGGGGGGTGTAGTTGTCAGACGTCGAAAAATCGGTCTTCCAGAGCGACCTGCCTCTGAGGGAGAAACTCGAGCGCGCCAGGATGGAGCTGCTCGATCTTTCCGCCCGCAATCGGCTTTTGAACGTGCCGCGGTTTTCCAAGAGCGCGAAGACGATCGACGTCGTCGATGAGCGGTCATCCGAGATCTATCGGTTGCTGGTGAATGAAGGCAAAGCCTTTACCTTCCTTGCCGGCAAGCCCGACAGGCCAAAGGCAGGCCAAGAAGCCGCCGTCGACGACGAGATTGATTATTCGCCCATTTCCCTTGCTCAGCCGGAGGATGATGAGACCGACGACCGAGGCGTATCCGTGCGACATTCAGACACGAAGCTGCAAACGCGGATGACTCCCACCGGCTTACAACGCCGGCTCCTTGACCTCTACCATGATGCGAGGACGCTGGAAGAGGAGCAGGGCGTCAACATCCTCTTTCTGGCTCTCGGAATGCTGAAGTGGATTGACCCAAACAACAAGGAAAACATCCGCCAAGCTCCGCTTATTTTGGTACCGGTCCGTCTAGAGCGAGGAACGGCTGGAGAGAAGTTCCGGCTGCGCGCCAGGCCGGAGGATCAGAGCGCGAACCTCTCCCTCGAGCTCTATCTCGATCGGATGCATAAGCTCGCCATGCCGAGCTTCGATGTGGGGGATGACTTCGACGCCTCGAAATATCTCGATGCCGTGGCTGAAGCGATCTCGACCAAGGAGGGTTGGGAGGTGCTCCGGGACGACATGGTGCTGGGCTTCTTCTCCTTCGCGAAGTTCTTGATGTACCGAGACCTTGATCCCGAGATCTGGCCCGTAGGATCGAAGATCATCGAGCAACCGAAGATCCGTTCGCTCCTTTCAGATGGCTTTGAAGCACGCGAGCCGCTGATGTCTGACGATATCGCGATCGATCCGCACATCGCCCCTGCGGAGATGTTGCATATCGTCGACAGCGACAGTTCACAGACGCTTGCGATCCACGATGTCCGGAAGGGCCGCGACCTTGTGATCCAAGGTCCCCCGGGCACTGGCAAATCGCAGACGATTGCAAACGTTATCGCGTCGGCCGTGGCTGACGGAAAGACGGTGCTTTTCGTGGCCGAAAAAATGGCCGCGCTTGAGGTCGTGAAGCGCCGCCTGGACAATGCCGGGGTGGGGGATGCCTGCCTCGAGCTCCATAGCAACAAGGCGAACAAGCGCATGATGCTGGAGGAGCTGCGTCGTACTTGGCAGCTCGGATCGCCTCGAGGACAATTCCCGTCTGCGCTCACCGACCAACTCTCGCGGGCGCGCGACAAGCTCAATGCGCATGCCGACCGTATGCATGTTCCGTTCGGCGCATCAGCCCTGACGCCGTACCAGGTTTTCGGCCAGCTGACCCGGCTCAGGCAGAACGGGCAAAGACCCGTAGATATCGAACTCGAAGGTGCCACAGATTGGACGAGCGAAGACGTTTCGTCACGCCGGAAGCTGCTAGACGAGGTCTCTCAGCGGATCACCGAAATCGGGCTCCCCATCCACCATCCCTGGAGAGGAGTTGGCCTGGATGTCGTACTGCCAACCACCGTCGAGCGGCTCGTCCCGCGCATCGGATCATTGCTGGATCAAGCGAGGGCCGTGCAGGCCAAACTGATCGACATTGCCGCGATGATCGAGGCCGAGCCTCCGAGAATTTTGAGCGACAGCGGCGAGATCGAAGATCGCGCAGAACTCCTAGCGTCGGCACCAGAGCTGCCCGCTGATGCGTTGGTCTCGCCGGTATGGGACGACCAGCCTAAAGAGATCTCGTCACTTCTTTGGACAGGATCGGATTTCGCCCGCAAATACGACGACGTTTCGCAGCACTTGGCGGCGACGGCGATCGACACTCCAATAGAAGATCTCGAGACAGAGCTTGCAAAGCTGCCGTCGGAATTTTCGACAGACGGCTTCGTTCGCGCGCACCAGCTGACTGTCCTGCTCCCGCGCTTGCGGGATGAAGCGGAACGGCTGAACCAGGAGCTCGGGTCGACGGTCGTACCGGACACGCTGGCAGGGGTCGTTAGATTGATCGCGACGGGCGAGAGAGTTGCGGCTGCCCCTGACGCAAGCCCCGAGGCGTTTGCCGCAACGGTTTGGGACTCAGGTCTCGAACAAGCGGCAGACCTTGCCGAGAGCGTCGCGACGCTTGAGGCGGTACAAGCAGAACTGAAGGGCAAGGTCGTCGATGTTGCCTGGAACACGGATGTAGCAGCAACAAGGCAAGCCCTCGCCACTCATACGGGCCTGTTGAAGGCATTGAGCGGTGATTACCGGCGCGCCAAGGCGTTGGTTCGATCCCTTCTGGTCGGTTCCAACACGCCTTCGACTGAGATCGTGCGTCTCCTGGACGTGTTGATGAAAGGGCAAGCGGCAGCCGCAAGGGTTCGTGATGGCGACGCCTTTGGTCGCTCCGCCTTCGGCGCGGATTGGCGCCGCGAGAAATCGTCGTCGGCACCGCTCTTAGCGCTAGTGGAATGGATGCGCACGCTGAGGGGGCTAGGCTCGGAACCGCGACTTATCGCTGGGCGGATGGCTGAGCGCTCCGAAGCAGGTGCGCGGGCACTACGGGTTCGCAAAGTGATCGATATCGGCCGGCCGATGATCGAGGGTTTCTGGAATGATCTCGGCCACCTTGCGCCATCCATCCTGGGTGACGTGGCGTCCGCGGAAAGGGCTTCACTACAGCTGATGGAAGCGAAGGCGCGCTCCGTGGCTCAAGCGGACGAAGCGTCTCGAGGGGTTCTGGCCAGCCTGCCCGATCAGTTGTCGCATCGGCTGGAGCTTGTACGACGCCTCGGCGCTCTACAAAAGCTCGCCCAAGAGATCGATGCTGCTGAGGGCCTTGGTCTATCCGCTTTCGGCTCGTCTTGGCTTGGGCGAGGATCCAATTGGGCCGCGCTTACGCAGGCCGAGCTCTGGTTGAAAAACAACGGCGCGCTCCGACATCTGGTCGCGCGTTTGCCTGACAGGGTCGAGATCGCGAAATCGGCCCGTTCAACGCGAGAAGCGACCCAAGCTGCGGCGCTGCAGTTGAAGTCGCTTGCCCAGGATCTGAAAACTGATGCCTCGTCGTTGTTCGCAGTTGGCGATTTCTCAGAGGTCGAGATTGCCGAGTTGATTGCTCGATTGGAGGGCTGGGTCGAGCACCAGGAACAGCTCTCGAAATGGGTTGCCTACGAAGAACGATCCGAAAGCGCCCGAAAGGCTGGACTAGGACAGTTGATCGACGGCGGCCTAGCCGATGGCCAGATTCCGACCGCATCGGCGCGATCGGTCTTCGACATGGCCTATTACGAGAAAATGCTGACGGCGATGGCGACCAAAGAGCCGGAGCTCGGGCGGTTCGACGGCGAGCTCCATTCCAGAGCTGTGCGTGACTTTGCGGATTTGGACCGGCAACGGATCAAGGCTAGCGCCATCGAGGTCGTAACCGCGCATCATCGCAAGATCCCTTCAAGAGATGGTGGAGCTGGCCCTGTCGGATTGCTTCGATCTGAGATGGCGCGCAAAAGGGGCCATATGCCTATCCGGCAGCTGATGCTGAGAGCAGGACCTGCTGTCCAAGCGCTGAAGCCGGTGTTCATGATGAGCCCGCTTTCGGTGGCGCAGTTCTTATCGCCCGGTCGGATGTCGTTCGACCTCCTGGTTATGGATGAGGCGTCTCAGATCCAGCCGGTTGATGCGCTCGGTGCGATCGCCAGGGCAAACCAGGTGGTGGTCGTTGGCGATGAACGCCAACTGCCGCCAACGACATTCTTCGCGAAGATGACGGGCTCGCAGTCTGAAGATGACGACGGCGAGGGTGCGCAGGTCGCTGATATCGAAAGTATCCTCGGGCTTTTCACTGCCCGTGGTTTGCCGCAGCGCATGCTTCGCTGGCACTACCGCAGTCGACATCAATCGCTGATCGCGGTGTCGAATAGCCAGTTCTACGAGAACCGGCTCTTCATAGTTCCGAGCCCCTATACCCAAGAGGCCGGCATGGGGCTGCGGTTCCATCACGTGCCTGACGGAGTGTTCGATTCAGGTGGTACAGGGACGAATCCGATCGAGGCGCGAGCTGTAGCAGAAGCGATCATCCGTCACGCGAAGTCGAATCCACAAGAGTCTCTTGGCGTTGCGACTTTTTCTGTTAGCCAACGTCGTGCGATCCAAGATGAGGTTGAAGCGCTGCGGCGGCTGAATCCGGATACCGAAGACTTCTTCCACGCCCATCCGAGTGAGCCGTTTTTCGTCAAGAACCTGGAAAACGTTCAAGGCGACGAGCGGGACGTGATCATGATCTCGGTAGGATACGCGAAGAATGCCCAGGGCTACATGGCCATGCGCTTCGGCCCACTCGGTTCGGAAGGTGGCGAGCGTCGCCTCAACGTGCTCATAAGCCGGGCAAAGCGCGCCTGTGAGGTGTACGCGTCCATTACAGATGAGGACATCGACCTTGAGCGCGGAAAGGGTAAGGGGGTTTTCGCCTTCAAGCTCTTTTTGCATTACGCAAGGACTGGTCGCATCTCGCTCGCGCAGACCACGACCCGCGAGATGGATTCAATCTTTGAAGAACAGGTAGCCAACGCATTGATTGAACGAGGCTATCAGGTCCATGCGCAGGTGGGCATCGCGGGCTTCTTCATCGATCTGGCAGTCGCGGATCCCGAGCGGCCAGGACGCTATCTGCTCGGTATCGAATGCGACGGCGCTGAGTATCACTCGTCGCGTTCGGCGAGAGATCGCGATCGGCTACGGCAGGCTGTACTTGAAGACCATGGCTGGATCATTCATCGCATCTGGAGCGCTGACTGGTTCCAGCGCCCGCGCGAACAGCTCGAGAGGACCGTGGCAGCGATCGAGGCTTCAACAAGAGAACTCGCTGAACGTGCAGAGTTGGGAAACCAGCGAAGCCGTGCTGCGGCCGTGCAGGTCGTGACGGTCGACCGTGGCAGCGTCACGGAAATCGGCTTGGAAACCACGAACGGAGCCGCGGCACCAGATCGAGCCTACGCGGAAGCCAGGGTGCAGATACCGCACGGGCAGTTTGAACTTCACGAGACGCCGACCGGTCTGCTGGCTGGGCTGGTCGAGCAAGTCGTGGCTGCAGAGACGCCAATCCATCTCGACGAGGTGGTCTCGCGTATCCGGGATGCATGGGGCCTGCAGCGGGCCGGCGGCAGAATCCAGGACGCAATTGAGCGCGGCCTTGTTGTCGCCGAAGAACGGGGAGCGGTGGCACGTCGAGGCGATTTCTGCTTCAAGCCTGGCGCCTCTATTCAGCTACGCGACCGCAGTGGTGTCTTGTCTCCTGGATTGCGTAAGCCAGAGATGATTTCGTCGGAGGAAGTCGCCCAAGGAGCAATCGAGGTGGTGAAAAGCAACCTGGGTGCGACGGAGGACGAAATCGCAACGAGCGTTTCGAGGATGCTGGGCTTCAAAGCCACCAGCGCGCAGTTGAGGCAATTGATTTCATCGGCAGTCGCCGGCGCGGTCGCGAATGGATCGTTGCGATATCAAGACGGACTGCTGATCGACGGCGCAAACGGTCAGTGAGACATCAGCGACAACGCGAGGGCGGCTGCCGCCCTCGCTAGATCTGACGAACCTGGGACGAGGACTGTCCTTGGCTGGAGGCTGAATGGCATTTCGATTTGTTCACACGGCCGACATTCATCTTGATTCACCGCTGCGGTCGCTTGCGCTGCGAGATCTCGAACTCGCGGAGCTCGTGGGTGATGCCAGCCGCCAAGCCTTCATTTCGATAGTGGACTTGTGTCTCGAGGAACGCGTGGACGCGCTGGTTGTTGCTGGCGACCTCTATGATGGCGATCAGACTTCAATGAAGATCGCGCGATTCGTGGCGACACAGATCGGACGGCTGCACCAGGCGGGTATCAGGGTCTTCAAGATCCGCGGCAACCATGATGCCCTCTCACGCATCTCAAAACAGCTCGTGTTTCCGGACAGCGTGACCATTTTCGGCGGCCGCGCCCAATCGGTTTTACAGACCTCGGGTGGTTTGGATGTGGTTTTCCATGGCCTGAGCTTTACGCACTCCAAGGCGCCAGAAAGTCTGTTGCCGAAATACCCGACAGCTCGTGAAGGCGCGGTCAATGTCGGTATTATGCATACCAGCCTGGCCGGCTCGCCCGGTCACGACGTGTACGCGCCCTGCAGTGTGGCCGACTTGCACAATCATGGTTTCGACTACTGGGCGCTCGGGCACATCCACGTTCGCCAAGTCTATCCAGGGGCACGCGCAACGGTCGTGATGCCGGGTATTCCGCAGGGTAGGGACATCAACGAGGCCGGCGAGAAATCGGCAACGCTTGTGACGATACGTGATGACGGTTCTGTTGGGATCGAGGAACGGCTGACCAGCGTCGCGCAGTTTGAACGTCTCAGCGTCGACGTTACGGGGACCGTTGAATGGCCCGATGTTGTCACGCGGATGCGCGGCGCGCTTGAACGGCTGCGATCCAATGTTCGATCCAGGCACGTTCTGGCTCGAGTGAATTTGACCGGAGCATCCTCGTTGTCGTGGCAGCTCATTCGCGACGGGGACCTCCTTCTTGCCGAGGCGCAACAGGTGGCCGGGCAACTGGGTGGCACGTGGATCGAAAAGCTCGATCTCGACGTCGTTCCGCCTGGAGCCGAAACAGTCGAGGACATCGCTGATCCCATTTATGAATTAGTTGCGTCGATGCGCAGCGACGCCACGTCGGAGGCGTTCCGCGCCGAAGCGAGGGCGTTTATTCAAAAGACCGTTGCCGAACTTCCTCCGGAAGGCCGCGACTTTGCTGGCAAGAACGATGCCGAGCTCGACCTCTTTCTCAATAGGGCGCTAGCGAGGGGCATTGATCAGGTCACCGCACGTCTCAAGGCTGGTGCCTCGTCATGAGACTGCGACGCCTTGATCTCGTCCGCTATGGGAAGTTCACCGATCGGACGATCGACTTCGGACCTAAGCCCACGTCCGGGCCGGATTTGCACATCGTGTTCGGCCTCAATGAGGCCGGCAAGTCGACCGCTCTTGCCGGCTTTCTCGACCTCTTGTTTGGCATCGAGGAGCGCAGCAAATACAACTTCATTCACGAATATAGCGCCATGCGGCTCGGTGGTGTGCTCGACTTGGCCGGTGTGGAGCACGAATTCACTCGCACGAAGCAGCGCAACAATTCGCTCCTTGACGCGACCGGCAAGCCGGTCAGCGATATGGCGATCACGGCACATCTTGCCGGCCTATCTCGCGATGCCTACGCGACAATGTTTTCGTTGGATGACGAGACGCTGGAAGCAGGTGGTAAGGCAATCCTGGAATCACGCGGCGATCTCGGCAAGCTGTTGTTCACCGCCAGCGCGGGCCTTGGACATGCGGGCGATACGTTGAATGCCTTGGAGGCAGAGGCCGACGCAATACATCGCAAGCAAGCCCAAGGCACACAGATCGCGCTGTTAAAGAAGCGCCTGGCTGAGCTGAAGTCGCGGAAGGATGATATCGACACGCTGGCTTCGACTTACGAGGGGTTGGAGGCCGAACGCCGAGACGCGTCACAACAGTACGACGGGCTGATCAACGAAAGGGCGGTGCTGGCCGCGCGGCTCGAGGCGATTGCGCGGCTCGAGCGCGCGCGACCGATGCTGGCGGATATTCGGCGCAAACTCGTCCAATTGGACGGGCTACCGGAAACTGCTTCACCAACTCGCACTTGGACGGGTTCGATCGCCGAGCTGATCGATGAGGATGCGAGCCTCAGAACGCGTTTGGCTGGCAATGTCAGCGAAGTTGACCGCCTGATGGCAAGCATCGAGTCCGCTGACGTTGACGAGCTGATCTTAGGGGTTTCCGAGCGCATCAGAAGCTTAGCAGAGAGCAAGGTTCGCTATTCGTCGGCGGGCTTTGATTTGCCCACCCGCAAGGTCCAGCTGCAAATCCTCGACAACACCGTCGCGACTTGCCTAAGCGCTTTGGGGCGCACTTCTGAACAGGATCCCGCGAAGCTGCTTTTGCCTGCAGCGACGGTGGGCATCTTGCGCACAATGATTGAGCAGCGATCCGGGATTGCCACGGCAGTAAGCGCTGCCTATGACGAAACTGCAGCTGCGCTCGATGCGCTCCAATCGGCTCGACAGCGCGTTGGTGAAGAAAGAGCCGTGCCCGAATCCGTCAGAGCGAAGCTCGGTTCGGCGTTGTCGAAAGGCCGCGCCAGCAACCATCTGGCGGAAGTTGCGGCGGCCCGCGAGGAAGAAGATGCGGGGACAATCCGATGGGAGGAGTTGCGGGCTCAGCTGCGGCCATGGATCGGCGATGCCAGCGCGCTTGCAAGCATCACGGTTCCGAGCACTGGTCAGATCGCTTTCTGGAAGACGACGGCAACAGATTTGGCCAGAACCGGCTCGGTGCTCGCCGAGCGCCTTGCTGAATGTGAGAGCAATTCCGCGAGATACGCGGCACGACTGGACGCATTTCGTGCGTCGAGCGATGTGGCCGACGACGAAGCTGCGGCCGCGAGCCGGCGCGCCCGTGACGCAGCTTGGGTGACGCATAGGGCGGCGCTGACCAGTGAAACAGCTGACGAATTTGCTGTAGCGCTGGCTCGCGACGACGGTGTCGGCACAGGCCGATTGGCGAACGCGTCGGATTTGGCCGAGATGCGCGCAACGACCAGGGCACTTGCCGAAGCATCGGCGGACCTGTCTCGTTTGCGTCAGCAACATGCTCAACTTAGCCTCGACCTGGACGCCAAAATGGCTGAAGTCCGTCAGGCCGGCGGTGAGTTCCTAGGAGACGTGATCGAGCCGTCGATAGAGCGCCTGGTAGAGCGCTTCGAGGATCGAATTGAGGTGCGCGCCGATGCACTCGCTGCATGGGGGCAGATCGAGCTGTCCCGCAAGAAGGCGGAGCGGGCTGCCGAGGCGGGCGAGCAGATCCGACTGGAACTGATCAGGGCGTTGACGAGCGTCGGAATAACACCGGCGCCGGATGACACGCTGGAGGCCGCTATGGCCCTAGCGGAATTGTTTCTGGAGCGGCAGCGCAAGTTAGACGCCGAATACGCTGAAGCTCTTAGAACCGTGAGTGGCAGGGAGGAGGATCTTGCCGCTAGACGTCGTGCTCTCGCCATGGCCGAGCGACGTGAGGAGGAGTGGCTCGCCACGATAGGCGAGACGCTCAAGGGAACTTGGCTCGAGAATGGCGTGTCTGCCTCCGGCTTAAGCACGGTACTTGAACAGTTGAGTAATTTGGCCAAAAGCGCGCAAGAGCGAGACGCTCTCCAGCTGCGCATCGACAAAATGGAAGATGACCGGGCTGATTTTCTCAGCGAGCTCAGCGCTATCGCAGCAGACGTTGGAGAGGCAGCGAAGGATGGAGAGGCGGAGCAGTTAGCAGTTCGCCTTAGCGACCGCCTGGATCGCGCTGAAAGGGCGCGTGTCGCCAAGGCAGGCCTATTGGCCGATTTGGAACGCTTGCAGGGCGAGCGCGATGTCCTCGACAGCGAGATTTCGATCCATGAGCACCGCAAGAATGAGGTGCTGGTCGCGTTCGGCGTCGACACCTTAACCGATGTGGCGCAACGCGACGAGTTGCTGCGCCTGAGGGACCATTTGCGCACCACCGTGGCCGAGCTCGAGGATCGCGTGGCGGCTGAACTTTCATTGGAAAAGTTTGAGCAGGCTCGCTCGATCCTGGACGAGATCGACTTCGAAGGCCTGACGATCGAGAAGGGACAGGGCGAGCAGCGGCTCCAGCAGCTCGACGGCGCCCTCCAACAGCAGCTGATCCGACAAACGCGAGCGGCAGACAAGATTGACGAGATTGGAGGCGACAGCGCTGTCGCTCGTCTTGATGCCGAACGTCGAACCATTCTGCTGGAAATCGAAGATAGCGCGGTTCGCTATATTGAACTCAAGCTCGGCATCATGTCAGCCGGGAATGCTCTGCGCGCCTACCGCGAGCGCCATCGATCAGGAATGATGGCGCGTGCGTCGGACGCGTTCAAGCTGATGACGCAAGGCCAGTATTCTGGCCTCACGACCCAGCCTGTGAAGGGTGGCGAGGTCCTGATGGCGATGCAGCGCGACGGCCAATCCAAAGTCGCCGATGCGTTGTCAAAAGGCGCGCGATTTCAGCTCTATCTGGCCCTGAGACTCGCTGGCTACTATGAATTCGCGCAATTCCGACCTTCGGTTCCGTTCATAGCGGACGATATTATGGAAACCTTCGATCATGTTCGATCCGAGGAGGTATTCAGGCTGTTCGGCCAAATGGCGAACAGAGGGCAGGTAATCTATCTGACACACCACAAGCATTTATGCGAAATCGCAGCTGCTATCGTGCCTGATGCAGGCATTCATCAAATTGCATAGTTTTTTTGAGCCAGAATTACCATCATTTGAATCTAATAGAAGGCAGTAGGAGCCGAATTGGCATTGCGCCTGCGAGCAGCTCTCTTAGCATGAGCTTCACGGATGATATGCCCAAGTGGATTCATTCGTTCGCGGCGGCAGAGTTAAGGGGGGCATGACATGATTTATCCGAAGGGGCGCCATCCGGGAGCGGTATGGCGAAAAACCGACTTTCAGATACATACGCCTCGCGATGCGGGTTGGTCAGGAAGCCGTAGTCTCGCGGGTGGTACCGAAGAACTGGAAGAGGCTAGGGAGACGTGGGCGGATGATTTCGTCTCGGCCTGCCTGCAGCGAGGCATCGGTGCAATCGCCATCACCGACCATCATGACATCGTGATGTATCCCTATGTCGCGCGTGCGATTATGCGCTCTCCTGACGCAAGAGGAAAGCTGTGGCTATTCCCGGGGATGGAAGTCACCTGCAATGACTCGGTCCAGTGCCTTATCCTTTTCGACCAGAGCACTGAATATAAAGTCGTAGAGAGGCTTTTTGGAAAGATGCCGTCGATAGCGGCTCCGGATCCTCAGGTTGAGAAGGCACCGCAGACTCAACTCTGTGGCCGAGACCTCAAAGATCTCATTGGTGATTTATTCGAGGACAGATCCCTTAGGGGCAAACATCTTGCTCTGCCCCACGCCAGCCAGGGTGGCCACAAGGATATTCTCAGAAAGGGCTTTCATCCCAGGTTCGCCGAACTGGAGGTCGACGGCGTTTATAATGAGAAACTGTACGCTGACCTCGACTCGACGACCCTCAAGAAGATCTACGGCGAGATATCCGATTGGGGAGACCGCCGGAGGGGCATCATCACCACAGGAGACAACCGCAAGGCCAGCTATGAGGATCTTGGCAAGAACGCTTGCTGGATTCGATTGGGAGAACCCACGGCCGAGTCCATTCGGCAGGCAGTCCTCGCTGATGAAGCTCGCATTACTTATGACAAACCGACGATCCCTAGCCAACGGGTGCTAGAGTTGCGGATCAACTCGAGCCTGACCGGCGCCGATTTCCAGCTTACGCTCAACGACGGTTTCAACACATTAATCGGCGGTAGGGGGTCGGGAAAATCCGCAATCCTGGAATACCTAAGATTTGCGATCGGGCGAAGCATTGTGGATACCGCCGACGACGAGTCGTACGACAGAGAACGAGATCTTATCCGGTCTACGCTCACTGGAGGATTCGTTGAGGTTGATCTGGACCGAGATGGAGTTCGGGAGACTTGGCGCAGAACGCTCGAAAAGCAGGGCGTTATCCTAGTTACTTCCGAGGGCGTCTCGCCTATCGAATTGCCCATTCCGATTGCCCAGGAGCGCTTTCGCGCGCGAGCCTTCTCGCAAAAGCAACTGTCCACCATGGTGCGGCGGCCAGAGACGGCAGATGAGCAGATTACCGGTATCGCCGCAGCGGAGAGTGTTGATCGGCGCAGGCAGGCGGAACAGGATATCGACGACGCTGAAAGAGCCGTTCGCGCGGCTTCGCAGCAACTCGTCCAAAGCTGGGCGGCGCAAGCTGCATACAATCGCGCCGAAGCCGTAACGGCCGATCTGCGCAGAAGGTTGGAGGCCGTCAGAGCCCGTCTTGAAGAGGGGGGGCTGACCGCCGAACAGCAGGAGATTCTAGATAAGCATCCTGTGTACAATCGCATGAGCGCGCAGTTCAAAGATGCTCAAAGAGAGATCGCCGACAAGGTGCAGAAAGTGAACGCTATCGGCGTAGTGGCGGTATCCGGTTGGGAGGGCCTTGCCGAATTATCGCCCGTGGCTGGTGCCAGAGAAGCCATCACGCGCCTCAATGACCGGGTCGGCGTGGCAGTTAGCGAAATAATCGAAGCCCTCGCGATCGCAGCAGAGCAGATACGCGACGCGGAGGCGCGTTATCTGATCGATTACAGCAAGTTCAACGAGCAGTATGGCCTGGCCAATCAGGCCCAGTCACATCTCGCAACCCAATTTGCCGATTTCCAGAGGATCACCCTCGATCTCCAAACAGCCGAGGCCAATCTCCATACGGCAGATCAGGCACGTGGGAAATTTGCCACCGCTGAGGAGGCATTGGCAGTGGCTAGAAACAACATGCATATCCGCCTTGGAAACTTACGCGAAGTCCTCAATGAAGCGTCTAAGCGGGTCGAGGCTATGTCGAATGGTGTCCTCCGAGCCCACGTGGAAGAGGAGACCGTTCCTCATCGATTCATGGAAGCGCTGCAGGATTTGTGCGAACGTAGCAACATCCGAGATCTGGAGCTTCGCTGCCAGGAGCGAGTAAGTGCTGCTGCACGCGACAATAGACAAGGATGGGAAGAACTCATACATCACCTGCAGCGCGTGAGGCGAAGCAGAGTGATACGAGGAGATACCGCGGATATTTCCCCCGATGATATCGCCGACTTGAAGCGAGCCTTGGGTTGGGATCTTACCGATAATCAAGCTCGTTCGGTATTGGCACGCCTTGACGATGATCGTCTAGGAAAGCTGCTGTCAGCTTGGGCTTTGCCGTTTATTCGGTTCGAGTACAAGGATCGCGGAAGCTATATGGCATTCGAGCGCGCATCTCCCGGACAGCAGGCAGCAGCGTTGCTGACCCTTCTCTTGAACCAGGAGGCCGGCACGCTGATTATCGACCAGCCTGAAGATGATCTGGACAACCGGGTGATCATGCAAATCGTGAAGCTTCTGCAGACGACGAAGCGAAAGCGGCAGCTGATCTTCGCTACGCACAATCCAAATTTCGTGGTGAATGGAGATGCCGACAAGGTTGTCGCACTTGTGCCCAGCGTCGAGCCGAACGCCTCGCAATCCATCCCGTCCGCACAGGTTACCATTGAAGACGACGGTTCTATCGAAACACCTGCCGTGCGAGATGCAATCACAGGGACTATGGAAGGCGGCTTGGATGCCTTCCAACTGCGAGGTAGGAAGTACTCTGTGGTTTAGTTGCAAATCCGAAAGCATCTGCGGGCGGCGGTCGTGACCGATCCGGAGGCGATCCTCGCGATCCTCGAACCGTTCCTGGAGCGGCTGCGCCGGGTCGGCCAGGAGGCCGGTTCGCTGTCGCGCTGGCTGCATCCGGAGCTGAAGAAGCTGGGCCTGCCGGCGATCTGCCCCGGGACGGTGCGTGTGCGCGCGGCGATGTCGGCGCAGCGCAACAAGACTGATAAGGCGCTGGGCATTGCTCATCTGATGCGCACCGACTAGTCCAGGCCTATGTCAAGTCGGAAACCTGCTACCGCACGAAGCTGCTGCTCACGCACGAGCGCAACCTGAAGGCCAAGTTCCTCGACTTGGAGAACGCGATCCGCCGCTCGCTGAAGTCTTTCGGCGTCCGCCTGAGCGAGGTCGGACATGGTGCTTTCGAGCAGGCATTGCGAGCCACAGTCACGGACGATCCGCTGTCGGCCGAGCTGATGGACGCCATGCTGACGGCGCGCGCGGCGCTGTGGAAGCAGTACTGCCAGCTGCACGATCTCGTCGTGAAGATCGTCGCGCGCGATGAAACCTGCCGGCGCTTCATGGCCATCCCCGGCGTCGGGCCGGTGACCGCGCTCTGGTTCATGACGGCGATCGAGGATCCGTCTCGCTCCCGCCGCTCGCGCGACGTCGCAGCCCACTTCGGGCTGACGTCCCGGCGCTGGCACTCAGGCTCAACGATCGACATCCAAGGCCGCAATCGAGGGCTGGCGACGCGGACGTTCGGCGCGCGCGCTACGAGGCGGCGTCGGGATTGATGACGCGCTTCAAGGGCGCAGACAAGGTCAAGAGCTGGAGCCAGGCGGTCGCCAGGCGCTCGTGCCACCGCAAGGCCTGCGTCTCGGTGGCGCGCACGCTGCCGGTCATCATCCACGCGATCTGGAGCGACGGCACGTTCTACGTCGGCGATCTAGCTGCAGACAACACCGACGCGGCACGACACGCGCATGGTAAGGCCCGCAAGGTGTTCGGAGCGCATCGATGAGCAGAACAACGATAGCCGAAACGCGTCACGTCCGCACAATGATGGACGTGAATTGAACATGGAGATTCGCTCCGGCGGATGAGGACCGATGCAGACAGGAACGACCGAACGCACATTATCCTGCCTGCGGCCGCGCCGATCGAAAGACGCCCGGGCCGCGCTCGATTGCCTGTGACGCACTGCTCCGTCAGACCGATGGCAAATTGCGTCACGACGGCTCGAGCGCTGCGTCCGGTGCAGCCACAACACACTGTCGCAGAGCGCGGAAGACTGTACGGGGCATCGAAACTCGACGCTAGAACACCGGATCGTAGCGCAGAGGATAGCTTCGTGTATTATCGCATTCCGGAAGAGGAATGACGATGCTGCAAAAGTCTCGAAAAGCACAACCGAAACGACCGAAGACTGATGGCAAGATAAAAGGACGCACATTGTGCCGCATTCGGTTGGTTGTATTTGCAATGAGTTACGATGCGGTTTTTGCAATGTGCGGGGGTTTACCGCACATTGCGAGAAGCGCGATTTCGCGGTGATTCCCGCGTCTTAATGCAGTGTGGCCGAGGACCGGCAGGACGAGACCACCGCGGCACTGATCCGGGTGATAGCCGTGGCGGGCTGCCGGCGCAGCGAAGTCATCAGTCTGCGTTGCGGCGAAGTGCCGACTGTCAGCCGTCACACGTCAGATCGGGTACGGCGCGATGGTGGTGTCGCATGGCCAGGATGACGGGTGTTCCCACGAGTTCAAGCAGTGTCTGGCTGGCAAGCCAGGACCCGACTTCAGAATAGGCGCGCTGCCAGCGCCATCGCATACGACAGCCGTCAGAACCTGACCTTCGGGGCCGTCGAAAAGGCTATGGACGGCACCTCCGCCCAGCCCGCCGGAGACTGGTGCGCGACCGTCTGGCCGACTTGCGACTGGGAAACGCTTGATAGGAAGGCCGAGAGGAAAACAACTCACGGAAGTTAGCCCATCTAGCTCAAGGCCGCCGGGTCGATAGCTTGGCGAGGATATCCATGTTGGCGCCTTCAACGCCGACCGCGAAGAACGGAAAGGCCTTTGCCGCCTCACCCGCCTTGATCGCCTGTTCGGCCGCCGCCACGCTTTCAGTCGGCGCTCCGTCCGTGATTAGGAACACCCAAGGGGGTAATAGGAGATGCCGTTGGCCTTGTTTGCGGCGCCGGAGCATTTCCAAGCCATGATCGATCGCCTCGCCTTGGCCGCCCCTTCTTAGGCCTTGACGCACACGACCCGGTCCCATTTCCCCCATTAGGATTGCAGCCGGTTGCCTGCCCGCCGTAGAACCCTTGCGACGGGTTCTTTCGCTGTTTGCCGGCCGCTTAGAAAGTTCTGATGGCCGCCCACTCGGCCATGATCACGGGCGCCTCTATCTGCGTGCGACGTATCAACCGTCGCCCAACTCGTGAATGACCGGTTGCATGTGGCTGGCCGTGACATCGACTGCCGCCAACGTGATCGGCAGCTTGAAGCGCCGCCGGCCGGCGCTGCCAGGATTTAAGTAGAGCACCCCATCAACGGTCTCGATCATCGGCACGTGAGAGTGGCCCGAGATTACCATGTCGATGCCAAGCGCCGCGGGCGAGATCTGCAGCGTCTTTAGGTCGTGAAGCACATAGATGGTTCGCCCCGCAAACCGCACGTGCTCAGTGTCAGCGTATTGCGCGGCCCAGCTTCCGGTGTCCACGTTTCCTCTGATGGCGGTAACCGGCGCAATCCTGCGAAGCGCGGCGATGATCTCCGGCCCGCCTATATCTCCGCCGTGAATGATGTGATCGACACCGGCCAGGCGACGCTCTGCCTCAGGCCTCAACAAGCCGTGCGTGTCCGAAATGATGCCGATCCTGAATATCATCATTTGAGCCATGGGACCCAAGGTGTTTGTGATCAGAAACAATCGATGTAAAGGCGCGTCCCCATAAATCTGGTACGCGCGCGCGGAGATCTCCGGGTCCGATGGCTCGCCGCTCAATTAGCCAAAATGTTGGCTGACCCGCCGGATTTCACGCGATTGGCGAGCGGGCCCACTCGATCCGCTCGGGCGCCGGACGTTCCCTTTCTTCGCCCCAGGGTTAGCACGACTGACCACTCTCAGGCAGCTGGATTATCGTTATGACTTCAACGCTCGTGCTTCAGGTTCGCGCCCAAAAGTTCACCGACCAGGTGCTTCAGACGCTACTCGCGACTCCGCGCTCGCTCCCGGACCACTACCTCGGGATGCAGCTACAGGGGTGCGCTATCGCGGCGCGAGCCTCCGTCGCGACGTGACCGCGTCCTACCGCCTACTGCATGTTAATGCCGGCCACGACCAAGGTCGTAGCAATGGCTTCGTTAGGTAATCCTCGGGCTGTTGCGCTTGGCCAGAAACCGGCTAAGAGAGTTAGGCATTTGTTGCGAGGATCGGAGATATGCATGCCGGAAGAGATTGAGAACAGCCGAAGCCAGTTGATCGAACTCACTGCCGATATAGTGTCCGCGTACGTCAGCAACAATGCGGTGCCGGTTGCGTCTCTCTCGGATCTGATCGCGAACGTGAACTTCTCGCTTTCGAAGATCGGAGGATCGGCCGAACCAGAAACGCCGGCCCAGGCGCCCGCGGTCAATCCGAAGCGATCGGTTTTCCCTGACTACATCATCTGCCTCGAGGACGGGAATAAGTTCAAATCTCTGAAGCGTCATCTCAGCGTGCACTACGGCCTGACGCCTGACGAGTACCGGGCCAAGTGGGGCTTGGCGCGCGACTATCCAATGACGGCGCCAAATTATGCCGCCCAACGGTCAGAATTGGCCAAGGCGAGCGGACTCGGTCGAAAAACGGGAGCAACGCGCGTTGCTAAACAGACCAGAAGGCGAATGCAAAAAGCCTAAAAGCCAAGGTCCGCTCACTGTAAATTGCAATGCACTCATCAACTCTATTTTCGGAAGCGACGCCCTCCTATCGTGATCGTCAACACTGCTCACTCGGGCAGTCGACTTCTCACTAGCATTTTGGTGGACGCTGGCGTCTACATGGGCAGTAACGTCAGTGGCTCACTAGACTGCCTGGAGATGGTGCCATTGGTTGAGCACGCCATTCTATCTTCGAGAAGCGGCGTGCCTACAGGGGAACGAACTTCGCGACCCGGAAAGCCGGCGCCTGGCGAAATGTCATATCGGCAAACACCTGCAGAACATTGGCCAAGCGGAGCGGTGGGGATGGAAGCTGTGCGAGACGCTTCTCATTGTTCCTTTGATAAAGGCCTATTTTCCGCAAGCGAAATTCGTTCACCTGATCAGGGATGGTCGTGATGTGGCGTTGAGCCCTTTCGTGGCGCCTAAGGCGCCATTGTGGCGAAAAGTCTATTTCGGCAGTTCCGAACTTTCGTCGTGGCACGGATTTCCGATGACGCAACGAGCATACCGAGCCCATGGCATGCTCTTCAATGCGCACAGGTGGAGGTATCACGTCGACCTCGCCAGAGGGTTTTCTCGATGGCTTGGCGTTCCCGCTTGAACTTGCCAGAGGCTCCGCCCAAGAAGCCGCGGCTCTCAGCGAAGTCGATTGGAAAGTGGCGTCGATTATCGCCGACTGATCTCGACTCTTTGGCCGCCATAATGGAGCCTACACTGGCCGATCTCGGATACACACAACGCGGTGCGATCCCTCCGGCGCGACGTGCGACGTTGTTCGAGAAGCTTGCGTATGGTCGGTATTTTTGAAGATGGTTTCGTGGGGCCGTCCGCTACTCATCCCGCCAAATCACCCGCCTCTCCCATCGGATTTCTACCAGGCGCCGAAAGCGGATCGTATGGGCCTGCTCGCCGGTCGCGTGGAATAGCTGCGCGCTCATCCACTCCCGGCTGCCGCACTTCTGACAGCGCGCCTTGTCCCTCACTTCATCGATCGTGACGTTGCCGATCACCTCCCGTAGCTCGAGCGGCTTATAGTAGCGCGTGATGTTGCAGCGGGCGCAGCGGATGCCCGCCACCTGCCCCGCGTCGTGAGCATGGGTCAATGTCCAGGCGGCGCCTCTCGGCCATTTTTGCGGTTGTTCCGGCATACTCTGAAATGAGGAACATATTCCTGCTTGGTCAAGAGCCTCTTGACTCCAGTGTTCTCATTTTGTTCACTGATGCCCTGACAGCCACAGGAGGCCGGTCATGGACATTATGATGGACGCCAGGGGAGCCACCCCTGAAGAAAAACAGCGCGGTCTCGCCGCAGCTCGGGCCGTGATCGAGCAATCTGGCTTGACGGCCGAGGAAGCGGCGGAAGGCTCATTCGCAGTCGAAGGCTGGGATGAAATGGGTTTCCCGCCTGATCAAGAGCCATCGGAAGACGAGTATGCCGCCGCTGAAATTTGGTGGGCGGCGAGCAATGCCGCAATTAAGGCGTGTTGCGAAGGGTGGCCGGACGAGAAGCGCATGCAGGTCAGTGGCCTGCAGTTGCTGCATAACCCGGATATGCAGCTCGCCGACCGCACCACTGCACTCAGCCGCATGCGCGCTATCATCCAGGCCGAGGACGGCAAGCACGAGTATCACGACGATAGGGTCTTCTTGCTTGCTCTCGCCGCCACTGCAGAGGTTCCGGATAGTTCGGAAGCGCAGCAACTCGTCAGCGCCGTAACGGTTGCCTATACCTCTCTGTCGCTCGCAGGGTTCCACCCAAATGAGCCTATCGAGCCAAAGCGCCAGGCAGTGCTCGACGCAATCGACGCTCTTGAAGCGGGGTCAGCGCCGCTCAACTGAGAAAGGCCATTGAATGTCCACGCACGTCCTTCCGGAGCAGAAAAAGCCGAAGCTGATTGTTGTGGTCGCATTCGACCGCGGCGACGATGGCGAGCTGTTTGCTATGTACGGCCCGGCCGATCAGCAAAGCGAAGAGCGGGCGATCCGAACCGCCAAAGCACTGGCTGACAAACACGTTGGTGTCATCGCTTGGAGCCGGGATGCCGATCCGGCGCTTGGGGACTACGGCCCGCCAAACACTTTGTTTGTGAGCGGTGATGTGCTCGACATGGAGTGATAGACATGTGCGGGCGCTACACCCGTTATCTGCCTTGGTCGGAAATCCATCGCCTCTATCGGCTGACGGCGCCGGCCGATGTCGGGCGCAACGATGCGCCGCGCTACAACATCGCGCCGACCGACGAGGTGCCTTTCATCACCGCCGCAGATGACGGTGACCATAAGGTTCGCTCGGGCCGCTGGTGGCTGGTGCCGTTCTGGGCGAAGGAAATGCCGAAGGCCGCCACCTTGAACGCCCGTATCGAAAGCGTCGACACCACGCCGGCGTTCCGCGACGCCTTCAAGTCGAAGCGCTGCCTGATCCCCGCCGACGGTTTCTACGAATGGACCATCAGCCCTGCCGATCGCGGCAAGGACCCCTGGCACATATTCATGCCCGGCCACGCGCCGTTCTCCTTCGCGGGGCTTTGGGCCTACAACAAGGCGCTAGATCTCACGAGCTGCACGATCATCACCGGGCCGGCCGGCGACCCGATGCGCCAGCTTCATGACAGACAGCCGCTGATCCTCGATCCAGCCTACTACGATGCCTGGCTGAATGCGGAGACGCCGGCGAGCGACCTTAAGGCGCTGCTCTCCCACGACATTGACGGGCAGCTTCAATTCAACCGCGTCGGACGCGAGGTGAACGCCGCGGCGATCAACAAACAGCCCAACGACCATTCCGGCCTTGTGGGACCCATCAATCCGCTATGAGCGACGAAATCAGAATCCCGAAGCCCGAATACGCCACGCCGGCTGGCGTCCAGCACCACGTTTGCGAGCACGACGGCTGCAGCAAGGACGCCGGTTGGGGCTTTGTCAAGCCGAAGTATGCGCCGCACTGGTTCAGCTATGAACACAGGGCCGAAGGCGAGCACTTCCTGTAGGAGCATGACCGATGTCCCGCCATCAATTCGTGCATGAACTGGAAAGCACCGCCGACCACATTTCGGACGCTTCTCGGGCGGACCTACAGGTGCTGTTGCGTCGGGCCGCGCTGCTGATCAGAAACGCCGGTGGGGTCTGCCTTGATCCCCGCACCGACGACGCGCTGACCAGCCTGGCGGCCGAGATGGGCACTGCCAAGCCGGATCTGGTAGAAACGATTGTCGGCGAATGGCTCGTCGCCAACGCTTATCTGCCGGTGCCGCGACAGTTGGACGAAGAGAGCACGGTGGACGGCAACGGATGATCAGCAGACCGAGACGCGAAGGCGACTACCCCGACCGAGAGGTCGGCTGTCAAGAAGCTATGGAGCCCGGTTTTCAGGCGATCGTGGACTGCATGCTTGAAGCAGGATGGGCGCGCGGCGAAGTGCTGCGCTCGCTGCGTCGGCTGATTGCGGCCGACAATTTGACCCAGAAGGAAAACGCCAAGGTCGAGGCAGAGCTTGCCATTGCTCGGGCGATGATCCGGGCCGGCAGGCAACTTTGATGGAAATGGCAGTTCCGATCTACATAGGCGCGATCGGCTAGCCCCCGGCCATTTCCCCCTCAGTGCTTTTTCGGCTGCGGCGTGATTTCATCGATTGGCACCTTGCCACCAAGCTCCTTTGCAGGCGGCGGCGCGTTCGGGTTTGAGCAAGCAGGGTTTCACGATTCACACGGGGAAGGCCTATCGCCCACGCCGCCGTAACGTTCCACGAGTTTTGCGAATCCGTAGGCGAAGGCGAAGAGAAGCGCCAGGACAACCGCTATTCGGACTGCCATACAGAATTCTAGCAGCATCTCGCGCCGGATTTGACCAGCTACAGGTAGAATGGAGCTTCTGCGATTGTCCGCTGATGCGATCGGCGATCAATTCTCTTCGCGAAAATCCGAAGCGAGGCATCCAGTCGCCGCCCTTTGGGCGGCTGATCGACTAACTCCGGTTCCATCGGACGAATGAAAGACAGCCGGACCGAGAACCAAACCACTCGAATTTGATTCAAATATCGCACGGTCATTTCAGTTCCGTTAGCAGAAGCTAATGGGAACGTTCGCTGCTTGGAACATTCGTTGCCCGCTGCTGTTCTCCCTCACGACGAGGAGGAACAGCCATGGCGGACGACAAGAGCAAGCGCGGTGCGCGTGACCGCGACCGGGTGTCGGCGGATGAGGATTATGAGGTTCGCCACTTCGCCAACAAGGTGGGCCTGACGGTTCAACAGGTTCGAGATCTGATCAAGCAACATGGCAACGATCGGAGGACGCTGGAACGCGAGGCGGAGAAGCTTCGAGGATGAAGATTTCAGAGCTTGGCCGCCCTATTGTCGGACGGCGCCATGACGGCGAGCCGGCCCGGGAGTCCGATCACTTCCTCGTATGCCCCACCTGCGGCCAAGCCATTGACTTGCGTGATTTGCGGCAGGTGATTTGGCACCAGAGGCCAGCCCACGAGCCCCTTGAACTAGACAGCTAGTCCGGAATGCGTCGATAGCGGAAGTGATTGCGAATGTGGTCGTTGAAAAAGCGGCCTTTGACAAACGCCGACCGGAACGCGGTGTAAGTCTCCGGAGGAACCCCCTCAAAATCGTAACGCTGGCCGCTGGCCACAAACCAGACGGACAAGATCCTGCTTGCCGGATCGTATTCGGTTTTCCTGATCGAGGTGGATGGCATGGCGCACCCGCTGGTTTGCAAATCGCAAACGATCGGAACGCAGCTTTTGTTTCAGCACGATGGTAACCGCCCATCTGGCGCCGCTATTGCTGATAAGGCGCGTAGGATGAATTAACGCCGAGTTATACGATGCCCGGCCTGCGGGACGTCAGGGGACTTGGCAAACAGGCCGGGCCCTTACCCCGTGTGCGGCGCGGGGCAGAAAAGCATCATGCTCCTTCTGCTTTGACGACGCATTAACAAATTTAGCTGTTGCTAAGGAAGAGCCCGTCCCAGCTAATGAGGCAAGCAACGGGTCTCCTGCGGCTTCCAAGACGGCTACACCCCTGAGGAGGGATCGGCCGTCTCGACCTAGTTGATACGAGAGCGGCGGTTCGCCTCTGCTCTGATTGTTCGCCGAAGGAAGCGCTTGGCGCATTCCTCCCAGTCGACAGGTGTCGTCCCCTGCTCGCGAATAGACTGTTTGAAGGCCTCTCGCAGCGCGTCGGCTCGAACACCGAAAATCGTTGGCCTTCTTCACCATGGCCCCGCCGCCCCTGGAGATCATCGGCGGCCTCGCAAATGCGCATCAAAGATTGCGAGCTTGAGCCCGTCAACGAACGGGAATTCGTTGCCCATAGCGGCCTCCAAGAGGTCGCCCCATGCGAGTCCGAAATAAGAACCTCGGTCGCGCTTGCCAAGGCCTTCCGCGATCACACCATGTCTGAACCAAGATGTTTTAGCTAAGCTGCATATGCGGCGGACCACGGTTCGCCAGGCCGGCGCGCGCTCAGGCAATCTCCCCAAAGAGGCGCCGGCCACCCTTAGCCCGTCGCTAGGTGTGGGGGCACACCGGGCGGCGGGCTATCGGCGAACATTAGCAGTCGCTTGACGAACCCGCAGGCCGCGCCAGAGTCATGGTATGGCTAAGGAGAACACCAAGGTAGGCGACACGGTTGCGATCACAGCAACGATCCGCAAGCGCGTCACAGAGGACCGGATTAGCGTGCTGATCCCTTCCTATCACCAGCCGCATTCGATCGTAAACACATCGCCGAACATCAGCAGCGGGCAGAAGATCGAGCTTACCGGCGAAGTCCTACGCGTCGATGAGGACACTGTGACGGTTGGCGGCAAGGATCTGGGGATCACCGTGAAGCGTAGCGCCGTAAGGCTCGTCACGAGCCACTTGGCACCGAAGCGCAAGACATCGGAACAAAAAGCCCGCCGCTAATTGACCAAAGCGGCGGGCTGTAGCTAGGGGGCTATAACGGCGAGCGAATCGGAGGGACAAATTGGCCGCTCACCCGTAGAAACTTGCCGGGTCGACACGGTTCCAGGCTGCAATGGAACATTTTAGCTAAACTGAATGTTTGTTCGTTCCCTTGGAAGCCGTGGAGCGGTCAACAGCCCCAAAAGAGAGCCCGCAGCCGAGGGACGGACTGCGGGCTTTCTTGCGCCGCAGGCTGCCAGGTCTGATGCGACGCGACGGACGCTCGGGAGTGCGCCACGCTTTCCGAACTTGCGTTTGCTTGAATGGTTGCACGAGGCGGTCAAGGCCTTCGGTTCAAGACGCGCGCTTCTCGCAAGAGCGATGCCCAAGCGGTGCTGCGAAGATGGTCCCCCGGTCTGAGCGGGTGCAAGGATTCGGAGCGCGGCAGGGTTGCGAGACTTGGCTACTCGTTGTCCCTGCCCATTCCCCTCCGCCGCTCGATCAGCCGGTTTGCGGCGCCCCCGATGGGTGGCGACTTATGTGCATTCCTTGCACGGAAGTCGCGTCTTACGTTCCGGCGCAGGGTGAAGGCCTTTGCGATTTTGTGCTGCGCTTTCGAAATCGTGCGGAAAGTGTGGCTTCCACGCATCTCCCGAACAATATCCACGCCTTCGAACTTGGCGGCGTTGACAATCGATGCGCTTCGGCGACATCGCTATCTCACTCGGGTGGTGACCTTGGGCCATTCATCCGACCAGGCAACAAAGGGGTATTCCCGTGAAACAGGTTCTTCTCGCTACCGCTCTCGTCCTAGCTACCAGCACCGCCTATGCGGCTGACGTATTGCAGGAGGCGCCGGTTGCTGCTTCCTATGACTGGACCGGCGCATATATTGGCGTGAACGCCGGCGGCGGTTTCGGCACGTTCAGTCTTGATCCTGCCGGCGGCGGCCCTGGTGGTTTCGATCTCAGCTCGAGTGGCTTCCTGGGCGGCATTCAGGCCGGTTACAACTGGCAGGTTGGCCAATTCGTCTACGGCGTGGAAGCCGACATCCAGGCTTCCGACGTTAAGGGCGAGCTATCGTTCGGCGGCCCCTCTCTGGAAACAAAGGTTGATTGGTTCGGCACGGTGCGTGCTCGCATTGGCTATACGCCCGTCGACCGCTTCCTGGTCTACGGCACTGGCGGCTTGGCCTACGGTCACGAAAAGGTCTCTGTCCCTGGGGCCGACTTTTCCAAGACCAAGGTCGGCTGGACCGTTGGTGCGGGCGCTGAATACGCTTTCACCGACAAATGGTCCCTCAAGTCCGAGTATCTTTACACCGACCTGGGTAAAACGACGTTCGACGACATCGGTGCTGAAGTCAAAGTGCCCTTCCACACCGTTCGCGTCGGTCTGAACTACAGGTTCTAATTTTTCGGCGGACCTAGCAGAAAGCCCCGGCAGGATTGTCCGGGGCTTTTTTGCGCGGCGATCTTAAACCGCAGCGGGAGCGGGCGCCGAGTCGGGGCGCATGCATCGCGGCAAACGAACCAGCATCCAACGTTGCTTGTTCCAACAAAAAAGCCCGCCGACCGGAGCCGACGGGCGATTCAGACTATCCGCGGCGTGGGTCAGGTCGGCGGCACGACAACGACAACAGACGGCCCCGCAACGACTGCGGAAAGCTTGCCCTTGCGAATCAGCGTAGGCTTCTCGTAGGTCTTCTTCATGGGAATTCCCCGTTGGGTCGATGATCCCTCAAAACCCGATGAAGCTGATCGTGCTCTTGCTAGATGTCAAGAGAGCAGAAGGTTCTCAAGAAACAAAGCACAGCCGAGCCAGGTGGGGCTTTTCCAACGGGAAGAGCGGCCATGAGCAGTTATCACTCCCATTTCGACAACGGCAAATTCATCTCTGGCAACAAGGCACCGGCCGGCTGCCGCCCCGCGCTCTAAATGAGTTCAAGATGCGATCTCCGAAACAAAAATCATAGACACGGGATACGAAATTCCCTCAGTATCGGACGGGGGGATAATCAATGAAGGCGACAGCAATTATTTCGAGCGCGGCTTTGTTCCTGGCCGGCTGCTCGACGAGCACGAATATTTCTGACGGCCAGTTAGCTGCTTTGGACACCAACGCGCTTTGTCATGCGCTCGCAAGCAGCAGAGACGAGCAATATCGAAGTCGAGTTACGGCGCTTCTGGTTCGGCGTGGTGCAACGACCGAGAAGTGCCTCCGGCTCATACAAACGGACAATGCCGTGGCGACTGGCATTGCAGTCGGAGGACTGGCCGTGGCCGCCGGTGCTGCAGCAAAGAACGGCGGCGGAGGCTATTACGTCCCACGACCGCAAGCCTACGGCGTGGCATGGGATCAGTTTTACGGCCCGAACTATAGCCTGATATGGAGGTGCCGGGACATGGCGACCGGTCAATTCGTCTACGACTACAATTGCGCCGGCATGCCGATGGTCGACAGCACCTGGCCCGGATGGTCGGCTTAAAGCAATGGACAGGTCGCGCTACGACAATCGCTCAGAGCAGTGGCGCAAGCGCACCGGCGCAAAGCGCTCCCGAACCTTGCGTTGGGCGAGCGTCCCGCGGCGCCTCATCTTCGTCACCGTGGCCGCAGCCGGCGCCTTGGCCGTGCTCACCGCGATGCGGCATAGCGACAGCTTGCAAGAGGTCAATCTGCAGAACCTTGTTGGCGCCAAGCCGGCGTCGATCACCGGCGTTGCGTCCCTCATCGATGGCGACACGATCGAAGTTCACGGGCAGCGGATCCGCTTCAACGGCATCGATGCGCCCGAGAGCCGGCAATACTGCGACGACGCCAATGGCTTAGAATACCCGTGTGGCCGCCGCTCGGCCGAAGCGCTGGACGCGTTCCTGGCCGCCTCGAGGCCCGTCCAATGCACATTCGTCAATTGGGATCGCTATCACCGCTTCGTCGGCGACTGCCGGCGCGCCGACGGCGCCAGCGTGGCGGCTTGGATGGTCGAGCACGGCCAGACGCTGGACTGGCCCCGCTACAGCCACGGGGTCTACGCGCAGCAACAGGCGAAAGCGGAAACGGCGAAGGTCGGTCTATGGGGAGGCAAGTTCGAAGCTCCGTGGAACTGGCGCGCGTCGCACGCGGACGGCGCCGCGTCGGCCAGCCAGCCGCTCGGCATCATCAGCCGCAAGCTGGTCGCGCAGAGCGGCTACTCGTGCGAACCGCGGCGGACGTGCAA
This sequence comes from Mesorhizobium sp. CA6, assembly GCF_020165035.1. Taxonomy (NCBI): domain Bacteria; kingdom Pseudomonadati; phylum Pseudomonadota; class Alphaproteobacteria; order Hyphomicrobiales; family Phyllobacteriaceae; genus Mesorhizobium; species Mesorhizobium sp. CA6. The sequence goes on from NZ_JAIUHI010000019.1 coordinate 86,027, forward strand.
GCAGATCGGCTCGTGCGAAGAAGCTCAATGGTATCTGCAGAACTGCTCGTGGGGTGGCAAGCTGGATCGGGACGGGGACGGCGTGGCGTGCGAAACGCTGTGCTAGAAGAGGTAGGGGCAAAATGGACGACAAGTTTTACAATCGCGTGGGCGGGGAACGCATTTCCTCGCGCCAGGTTGACGAACTGATCGGTCTCGCGCGAGGCGTGGCGGCAGATGGAAGCATCAACAAGGCGGGAGTAGAGTTTCTCCAAAAATGGCTGGCGGCCAACGTCGAGATCAGCAACCAGCCGCTCATCCGAACCTTTTACCGCCGCATCAATGAGATCCTTGCAGATGGTGTGCTCGATTCTGATGAACACACTGAGCTTCTGGACACGCTGAATAGTTTCTCAAATCGTGATTTCGAACTCGGTGAGGTGCTTAAGCCGATGACCCTGCCACTCTGCGATCCGGCACCAACTTTGACGTTCCCCGGCCGTTTCTATTGCTTCACTGGCACATTCAATTACGGGCAGCGGAAGCACTGCGAACAGGCCATTGCCGATCGTGGGGGATCCTCTGCAGGGCTAACTCAGAAAACGAATGTCCTCGTCATTGGAGCCTACCGTTTGCTCCAGCGGCTTTCCGCCGCCTCTTAGCGATCTCCGCGCGCCGCTCCGGCGTCATGTTGGCGGCGCCCTTCTTCCCGCCCTTTGAACCAAGCTTCCTTAGCGGCGGCGCTCTTGCCGTCCGGCACGTGGTCAATTTCCTCGCCCGTCGCAATGCGCATGACGTGGACGGCGTTGCACATCGGCAGGACGCTTCTGGCCTTGAGGTCCGGTCGGCATCAGTTTCCCTCTGCTTCAATCTCGCGAGCAGTTCCTTAGAACTCTCGATAGTGCGCTCCGTCTCTCTAATTAGATAGCGCAGGCCGTCTATCTCGGCTTGGGATGCGCGAACCCACGCTTTTGCAGCCGTAAAATCGGCATCCGGAATTTTGAGAGGGTCGCGCTCCACATGAATTGCGCTAAGCATATATGGAACCGGCACCGGGCGCGACAAGCGCCGGCCAAAATTTCAGACTGAGACACTATCTCACGGCAAAGGGCCTTGACTTCATCGCCGACGATGGCGGCTTAGGCGCGATATTGGGTGACGTAACCGTCCGGCTACATTGGGACGCCTTGCGCGATCTCCTGATTTCCAGGGTGCAGTCATCCGGGGAAGACGAAACTGTGAAGGCGAAGGTCGTAGCAAAGCTAAAGAGCTTCCTAGCGACGCGCTCGGGTCCCTAGCTACGAAGGCGCTCGATGCCAGTCTTGCCAGCCTGCCTGCGGTAGCCACTTGGATGCTGGCCCTGTTAGCCAAGTAGGTCCGCGATTCCACTCGTTATGTGGGATGGTTATGCGGGAAGACGGGAACGGAACGAACTGATCTGCTAACCCGTCGACTTTGCTGGCGAACCCGACAACATTCGAACTTGTGAGCTCTGCCTTCGGAAGGCGGCCCTCAGGAAGTGGGTGCCCAAGCCGCGTTTCGGTGATGCTTCAGGCTGCGGGGAAGGGTGGGCTAGGCAAGACGCACACGGAGTCGCCCACAGTGCCTCTTGGTCGTATATCGTTAGGAGCACCCAAATCAAAAACGGCGAGCGAGCCTTACGCCAGGGCCACCGCCGTTTTCAGCAATAAACTCGATGCCCGCTGCCTCCAGCGCGCTGCGGATTGCCCTTCGATTAGCTAAGGTCGTCGGCGGAATGCCGTCGTCGGACTCGGCACGTCTTACAGTCGCCACGCCCACGCTCGCCGCTTCGGCGAGATCTTTCGCGCTCCAACGGACCAACGCGCGCGCGGCCCGCATTTGTGCGCCGGTGATATCTTTTAGATCATGTGATTGCAAAGTGATCTCGGATAGGTTAAAGGTATGGATAAACTTGCCGCTTCGGCCGCTTGCAAAGACGTAAGTCCTCGCAGCTATCGGCCGTGCGCGACTATGGCCGGGCGACATGCTCTTGCACGCACCCAGCCCAACCACAGCCAAGCTGTTGGGAGCTCGGATCATGGCTGATTCCGACAATACCACGACTTTGTCCTTCGTCACGCGCAAGACGGGGACGGTTCAGTCGGCGAATGCGATCGATGAATCGCCAGCAGAAAGGGAAATCCGGACTGAGTCCGACCTATCAGTCGGTGCTGGCGTGTCGGCAGCGAAGCAGCCCGCTGTTCTCGCCGCAACCTGCAACGAGCCAGAATTGCAACCGGCAGCCCTGCGCGATCCCGCACTTCTGCTGGCGAGCGATTGGCAAATGGCTCGGTACACCTCCATGCTGTTATGCCGCGTGCAGCAGCGGTTGGAGAGCCAAATCATGGTCAATCCCGGAATTCAGGTATTGGCCGCAGATTCACTGACGGGAGTTCAACGAAAAGCGGCGCGCACTCTCGGCGGTCCACGGGACTATGCAGTTGCGCGGGAGGCCGAGGTCTTTGCGATGACCGAAGCTCTGAAGCTTCAGGATTCAATCCCCGAAGTCGCGGCTACATCGCTCGTCGGCGTCATCGCCAAGTTGGAAATGATCGTGGGTGCCGATCGGGATATTGGTGACCCTACCGACTTCCCGTGGCCGCACATAGCTTCCGTGCTGCGTGACTTAAAGGCGATCGCGGGAGACTTGCCGGCTGGTCGCCGGAGCCGCGGACGGACGCGGAGCGACGTTGCCAGGCATTGGGAGTCCGCCGTCGAGCTGGTCGCAGCGCTGAAAGAGGAAGGCGAGGCCGAATACCGTGGCGATGTAACTGTCTTCTGACACGCCCCCTTACCACTTGTCGCCTGGAGCCGGACCTTTACGATTGAGACGAAACCGCACGGCGCAAGTCATTGCACGCTGTGACCCCACGACATGAATTCGTGCTTTTCTTCGCCGTCCGGAGGACTCTGATGGTGGGCGATCCACTTGGGAGAGCGACCGGCATGTCGGAGGAAACCAGCACCGGGCCGCAGGCTTTGCTTCCGGCGAACGACAACGGCGCCCTCGCCAGCCGCGAGGATCGCCCCGAAAACATTGCGGCGGCCAAGCTGGACCGGGTGGTGCTGGATGTCGCTCGGCTGATCGCCCGGCGGCTGGCGCGGGAGGCCTTCGAGGCGGAGCAGGTGGCCAACGACAATCGGCCGGGCCGCCGAGAGGGAGAGGGCGGGGGGGCAGATGGCAAACCCCTTGGGAACAGGAAAGAGGATCTGCCGCCATGACCCGTGTCGCACTCTATGCCCGCTATTCCTCCGACAGCCAGCGGGATGCCTCCATCGAGGATCAGTTGCGGCTGTGCCGAGAGCAGGCGGCGCGCGAGGGCTGGAGCGTTGCGGGATCCTATGAGGATGCAGCGATCTCCGGCGCCAGCACAGTGCTGCGGCCGGGCATCCAGCAATTGATACGCGATGCCCAGCGCAGCCGCTTCGATGTGGTGCTGGCCGAGGCGCTCGATCGTATTAGCCGCGACCAGGCAGATGTCGCCACCCTCTTCAAGCACCTCAAATTCGCCGGCGTCGCCATCGTCACCTTGGCCGAGGGCGAGATCAGCGAGTTGCATGTCGGCCTCAAAGGCACGATGAATGCATTGTTCCTCAAGGACCTTGCTCTCAAGACCCATCGTGGCCTGCGGGGGAGGGTGGAGAAGGGCAAAGCCGGAGGCGGGCTGTGCTACGGCTACCGGGTGGTCAAGAAACTGGATGGAGCAGGCGAACCCGTCCGTGGCGATCGCGAGATCGTGCCGGAGGAAGCGACCATCGTGCGCCGCATCTTCCGCGAATTTGCTTCCGGCAAGAGCCCGAAGGCGATCGCCACGGACCTCAACAAGGAAGGCGTTCCTGGTCCGCTCGGGCGGCACTGGGGCGATACCAGCGTGCGCGGGCATGTGATCCGGGGCACCGGTGTCATCAACAACGAACTCTATACCGGCGTGCTGGTCTGGAACCGCCTGCATTTCGTCAAGGACCCTGCCACCGGCAAGCGAGTCTCACGGGCCAATCCGCCGATTAAGTGGATTCGCACCGAGGTGCCGCATCTCAGGATCGTCGAGGATGAATTGTGGCAGGCCGTGAAGGAGAGACAGAAATCCATCGCCAGCCAGTTCGAGGCGGTGGCGATCGCCACGCGCAAAGCCCGGGCGAGAAAGCTGCACACCATGAAGCGGCCGGTCTCCCTCCTTTCCGGCTTGCTCACCTGCGGCTGTTGCGGAGGGCGCTACGGCCTGTTCACACGCGATCGCTATGCCTGTCTCAACCACCAGCGCCGCGGCATCTGCAACAATGGCCGCACTATCACGCGCGAGAAGATCGAGCAGCGCGTTCTCGCAGGCCTGAAGGAAAGGCTTGTCTCGGCAGATGCTGTGGCCGAAGCGATCAGAGCCTATGCGCAGGAGACTAACCGTCTCAACCAAGAGCGTCGCGCGCAAGGCGAACAGGACCGTAAGGCGCTCGACAGAACCGAGCGCGCCATCGCGGGCATCATGGCCGCGATCGAGGATGGCCTTTACCAACCTTCGATGAAGGCGAGAATGGAAGACCTGGAGAGACAGAAGGCGGAGATCACCGCGCGTCTGGCGTTGGCGCCCACTGACGTGCCCGACCTGCATCCCAATATCGCCACTCTCTACCGCAAGCGGGTCGAGCAACTCACACAAGCACTCGCCGATCACGAGGACGGACGTCCAGCCGCCGATGCGGTGCGCTCGCTAATCGGAAAGATCGTGCTCACGCCAGGCGACAAGCGCGGCGTGGTCCATGCCGAGTTACGCGGCGAGCTGTTCGGCATCCTCGAACTCGCCAAACCCGAAGAAAATCAATCCTCCGACAATGTTATGACAAAAGAGGTTGCGGGTCCCCGCAACCAAACAAAAAACGGCCCGCTCTACGCGGGCCGTTTGCGTTTGTGTTCGCAGGACGGACACGAAGGTCAGGGCTCTCACCAGACCGAATCATTCAACCAACATCGACCCGCATCGGCGCGCTCGTCATGGCGCTGCTCGCTAGCTGGAATCATGAACCGCGGGCGACGAGGACGTCAAAGTGAGCGTGGCAGCGCACTCAGGGATCGGCGTGCAACCAGGCACGAAATAATATTAGCCGGTTGAGTTTTAAACTCAGCCGGCTCCCGCGTCTCAGCTGCCTCGAAAATGGCGCAGAGGTCGTGGAATCGGCCGCCTAGCGATCCTCGATCGGCGCCGGCGTATCGACCCGAAATTTTGATCTCTGCCGATTCGGGTACTGTTGGGCCTTCACCGAATCGCGACGGTGAATTGGAATCGAATCAACCCACTGCCAATTGTTGCTATCTATTGATATCCCCGCCACCCGCCCCCACATTCCGGAGGACGCCTCCATGCCCAACTACGCTTTGAACGACCACTATGAGCGCTTCATCAGAAAGCAGCTCGAATCGGGCCGCTACAACAATGCCAGCGAGGTTGTCCGCGCCGGGCTGCGCATGCTCGAGGATTTTGAGGCGGAGCGTGAGAAGTGGCTGCGTGAGGAAATCCCGTCGCGCGGGGCCGAGCTCCAGCAGGATCCGGCAAAAGCTATTCCCGCCGAAACGGTGTTTTCCCGGCTGGAGCTGCGTCATCGCGCAAGGCAGGCGAAAGCCAAGTAGGGGATGGAGTACCGGATTGTCTTCCATCCGAAAGCGGAAGCCGAGCTCGAGCAACTCTATGACGATATAGCCGAGCGTGCGTCGCCGGCGATTGCCTGGGATTTTGTTGTGGACATCCGCGATCTCTGCCTTGGCCTGTCGACATTTCCACAGCGCGGCACCGAGCGGGTGGAGACCATGCCGGGCTGCGGATCATTGGGTATCGTCGCGCTGTCAGCATCGTTTTCGCTGTCGACGGCGAGCGCGTGCTGATCCTGGGCATCCTCTACGCAGGCCGGAATATCACGCCCGAATTGCTCGAAGGACGGCTCTGAACTGCGGGTCACAGGACCGCGACGATCGACATTCGGCTAAGTGCTGGTGGCTGCGTTAGGTCGACCGCATTCACCCGGGGAAGCGGTTGTGACGGGTATCGCTGCAACGGAAGCGCCGGCCAAAATTCAACCAAGCCAGCTTACGAATTTTGCCTTCGTGGATATCTCCACGAGAAATCGAAAAAAGAGCGATCTAGGCTGTTGACAGTTTGGTCGGGCGGCGACTATATACGGCCCACGAACGAGGGCGGTGCGCCGCTGGCGACGAAGAAGTTTGCTTCTAGGTCTGCCCTCTGTTGAAATTCAAGAGAGCCGCGTGAGCGACACTCGAGTGGCCCCGAAGCCGAAAAGCGAGACGGGCCGCGACATTGCGTGAAGCGATGTCTGTTCTTTGACAATTGAAGATTGAAGAAAGAGAAACGTGGGCGGCAGAGTCCTGCTGAGCCTCTTACTCCGCCAGGGGTAATTGGTTCGAACGAGACTTTGGCGGATCACGTTTCGTGAGAATAAGTCTACCAAGGCATTAAGTTGCCTAGGTGTGAA
>NZ_JAIUHI010000019.1:95000-116290 GCF_020165035.1 Mesorhizobium sp. CA6
ACGTGATACGCTGCGATAAGCTACGGGGAGGTGCGAATACCCTTTGATCCGTAGATTTCCGAATGGGGAAACCCACCTAAGGTACTTGGAAAATCAGAGCAGCAGGGATGCGACGATCCTTCGGATCGCGCCGTCTTGCTGCTGTGGTTTCCAAGTATCGCTAATAGGTAACTTATCCTGAATACATAGGGATAAAGTGGCGAACGCGGGGAACTGAAACATCTAAGTACCCGTAGGAAAGGACATCAACCGAGACTCCGGAAGTAGTGGCGAGCGAACCCGGACCAGGCCAGTGGCGATTGAGAGACAAGCGGAACCTTCTGGAAAGTAGGGCCATAGCGGGTGACAGCCCCGTACGCGTAATGCGATCAATCGTCCTCGAGTAAGGCGGGACACGTGAAATCCTGTCTGAAATTGGGAGGACCACCTTCCAAGCCTAAGTACTCGTGCATGACCGATAGCGAACTAGTACCGTGAGGGAAAGGTGAAAAGCACCCCGACAAGGGGAGTGAAAGAGTACCTGAAACCGATTGCCTACAAACAGTGGGAGCCCGCAAGGGTGACCACGTACCTTTTGTATAATGGGTCAGCGACTTAGTGTGACGAGCAAGCTTAAACCGGTAGGTGTAGGCGCAGCGAAAGCGAGTCTGAACAGGGCGTTCAGTTCGTCGCATTAGACCCGAAACCGAGTGATCTAGCCATGAGCAGGTTGAAGGTAAGGTAACACTTACTGGAGGACCGAACCCATAACTGTTGCAATAGTTCGGGATGACTTGTGGCTAGGGGTGAAAGGCCAATCAAACTCGGAAATAGCTGGTTCTCCGCGAAATCTATTTAGGTAGAGCGTCGACCGAATACCCCAGGGGGTAGAGCACTGGATGGGCTAGGGGTCCTCACCGGATTACCAAACCTAACCAAACTCCGAATACCTGGGAGTACTAGTCGGCAGACACACGGCGGGTGCTAACGTCCGTCGTGAAAAGGGAAACAACCCTGACCTACAGCTAAGGTCCCCAAGTTATGGCTAAGTGGGAAAGGATGTGAGGATCCCAAAACAACCAGGATGTTGGCTTAGAAGCAGCCATCATTTAAAGAAAGCGTAACAGCTCACTGGTCTAAATAAGGGTCTTTGCGCCGAAAATGTAACGGGGCTAAAGCCATACACCGAAGCTTAGGGTTCGTGAGCAATCACGAGCGGTAGCGGAGCGTTCTGTAAGCTGATGAAGCCGTACCCGTGAGGGGCGGTGGAGGTATCAGAAGTGCGAATGCTGACATGAGTAACGTAAGGGGAGTGAGAGACTCCCCCGCCGAAAGACCAAGGGTTCCTGCTTAAAGTTAATCTGAGCAGGGTTAGCCGGCCCCTAAGACGAGGCGGAAACGCGTAGTCGATGGGAACCACGTTAATATTCGTGGGCCTGGAGGTAGTGACGGATCACACAAGTTGTCCAATCTTATCGGATTGAAAGGGCAGCGGAGTGGTTCCAGGAAATAGCTCCTCCTTATAGACCGTACCCGAAACCGACACTGGTGGTCAGGTAGAGTATACCAAGGCGCTTGAGAGAACTATGCTGAAGGAACTCGGCAAATTGCACGCGTAACTTCGGAAGAAGCGTGACCCTTTTCTGCGCAAGCAGAGGAGGGTGGCACAGACCAGGGGGTAGCGACTGTTTATCAAAAACACAGGGCTCTGCGAAGCCGCAAGGCGACGTATAGGGTCTGACGCCTGCCCGGTGCTGGAAGGTTAAGAGGAGGGGTGCAAGCTCTGAATCGAAGCCCCAGTAAACGGCGGCCGTAACTATAACGGTCCTAAGGTAGCGAAATTCCTTGTCGGGTAAGTTCCGACCTGCACGAATGGCGTAACGACTTCCCCGCTGTCTCCAGCATAGACTCAGTGAAATTGAATTCCCCGTGAAGATGCGGGGTTCCTGCGGTTAGACGGAAAGACCCCGTGCACCTTTACTATAGCTTTACATTGGCATTCGTAGTGGCATGTGTAGGATAGGTGGTAGGCTTTGAAGCCTGGGCGCCAGCTCAGGTGGAGCCACCCTTGAAATACCACCCTTATCACTATGGATGTCTAACCGCGGCCCGTTATCCGGGTCCGGGACAATGTATGGTGGGTAGTTTGACTGGGGCGGTCGCCTCCTAAAGAGTAACGGAGGCGCGCGATGGTGGGCTCAGAACGGTCGGAAATCGTTCGCTGAGTGCAATGGCATAAGCCTGCCTGACTGCGAGACTGACAAGTCGAGCAGAGACGAAAGTCGGTCATAGTGATCCGGTGGTCCCGCGTGGAAGGGCCATCGCTCAACGGATAAAAGGTACGCCGGGGATAACAGGCTGATGACCCCCAAGAGTCCATATCGACGGGGTTGTTTGGCACCTCGATGTCGACTCATCGCATCCTGGGGCTGGAGCAGGTCCCAAGGGTATGGCTGTTCGCCATTTAAAGCGGTACGTGAGTTGGGTTCAGAACGTCGTGAGACAGTTCGGTCCCTATCTGCCGTGGGTGTAGGAATATTGAAAGGATCTGTCCCTAGTACGAGAGGACCGGGATGGACGGATCTCTGGTGGACCTGTTGTGGCGCCAGCCGCATTGCAGGGTAGCTATATCCGGACGGGATAACCGCTGAAGGCATCTAAGCGGGAAACCCACCTTGAAACGAGTATTCCCTGAGAACCGTGGAAGACGACCACGTTGATAGGCCGGGTGTGGAAGAGCGGCAACGCTTGAAGCTTACCGGTACTAATAGTTCGATAGGCTTGATCGTTCTCATTACTTATATCCATCAAGGCGCAATCCGAAGGATTGTCGCCATTCTCACTCACGCTTGTTCCGCCCTGCGGGCGGCGCTACGTGGGTGCGGCGCAACAGCGCCGACGGTCGGTCGACCTTGCGAAGCTTGGCTTCGAAGGGCGCCAGGCTGAAAGAACGTCAAAGGCACAACAAAGACCAGCGAACAGCTTAGAGAAAGCAGCAAATAGGGCTCCCTATTCGCTACTCACTATTGGCTATTCGCTCAAACAGCTTCTCGATTTGAACGTGCGTTTTGCCGACCTGGTGGTTATGGCGGAGCGGCTGCACCCGATCCCATTCCGAACTCGGCCGTGAAACGCTCCAGCGCTGATGGTACTTCGTCTCAAGACGCGGGAGAGTAGGTCGCTGCCAGGTCTGCAAAGCGCATGTTCACCTCACATCCAGATCACAGTCTCCGGATGAAGACAATCTTCTCTCTACGATCTTAAGGCCCGCCAAACGGGATCACGGGCCGCGCAAGCGGCCCTTTCATTTGGCGGCTCTTGAATCAGGTAAGATCAAACTTACCTCCAAGGACGCAAGCAAACGCTTGCTCGTAATCGCAAGCAAACGCTTGCTCGTGGTCGCAAGCAAACGCTTGCTCGTAGTTGACGCGGGGTGGAGCAGCCCGGTAGCTCGTCAGGCTCATAACCTGAAGGTCACAGGTTCAAATCCTGTCCCCGCAACCAAACAAAAAACGGCCCGCTCTACGCGGGCCGTTTGCGTTTGTGCGCTTCTCTTCGCAATCCAATTGGCGAGTGCCGCAGGCGATGCCATGCAATTTCTAGCTTGCGCTGCTGCCGGCTTGTGTTTCAGCTTGCTGCCTTCCCCAAAGCCAATGCGGGGCTAAACGACGGAGACAAAGATGCGGCAAGCGCTGATCGTATGGGGCGGCTGGGAAGGGCATGAGCCCGAAGCCGGCGCGCGCGCCGTCAAGGCGATGCTCGAGGAGGAAGGCTTTGCCGTGCGCGTCGAAAACACGACGGCAGCTTTTGCCGATCCGGCGATCGCCGATCTCAGCCTGATCGTGCCGATCTATACCATGTCCAAGCTCACCAAGGCCGAAGAGGCGAACCTGACCGAGGCGGTCGAAAACGGCGTCGGCCTCGGCGGCTATCATGGCGGCATGGGCGACGCTTTTCGCGAATCAACGAACTACCAGTTCATGTGCGGCGGCCAATGGGTCGCGCATCCCGGCAACATCATCGATTATCAAGTGAACGTGGTGCGGCGCGACGACCCGATCATGCAAGGCATCGAGGATTTCGCCTACCGCTCCGAACAGTATTACATGCATGTCGATCCATCCAACGAGGTGCTGGCGACCACCACTTTTTCCGGCGACCACGCGCCGTGGATCGACGGCGTCGTCATGCCGGTGGTGTGGAAGCGCCGGCACGGCAAGGGGCGCGTGTTTTATTCCTCGCTCGGTCACGTGGCCTCGGAGTTCCAAGTCCCGCAGATGCGCACCATCCTGCGCCGAGGGCTGGCGTGGGCGGCGCGCTGAGCGCCCGGCTGGAGGTCGGCTAAACACTTTCGAGATAGGTCTCGATCTCGAAGTCGCTGACGTTGAGCGCGAAAGTGTTCAGCTCCTGGCGCTTGCAGGCGACGAAGGCGTCGCGCAGCACGTCCGGGAAGATTTCGGCGACACGCTGGCCCGCCTCGAAGGCGGCGATCGCCGAGGCCCAATCCGGCGGCAGCTTGGCGAGCGTCAGCCCCTGGCCTTCGCCGCCGGTCGGCTCACCGGGCGAGAGCTGGCGCTCGATGCCGATCAAGGCCGCGCCGAGAATCGCCGCCAGCACCAGATAGGGATTGGCGTCGGCGCCGGAGACGCGGTGCTCGATGCGGCGTGCGGCCGACGGGCCGCCTGGAATGCGAATCGCCACCATGCGGTTTTCATAACCCCAGGCGACGGCCGTCGGCGCATAGGATCGCGGCCGCAGCCGGCGGTAGGAATTGAAATGCGGCGCGAACACCAGCGTGCTCTGGGCCATCGCGGCAAGCAGGCCGCCAACCGCGTGGCGCATGGCGTCGGAACCCTGGTCCGAGCCGTCGTCGAAGATGTTGCGGCCTTGCCTGTCGAGGACGCTGAAGTGTACATGGAAACCGTTGCCGGCGCGTTCGCCATAGGGCTTGGCCATGAAACAGGCGGCGAAGCCATGCTTGCGGGCAATGCCCTTGACGGTGCGCTTGAAGAGCACAGCGTCGTCCGCTGCGCGCAGGGCGTCGGGCACATGGTTGAGGTTGATCTCGAACTGGCCGACGCCGTTCTCGGCGATCGCGGTGTCGACCGGAATGTCCTGCATGCGGCAGGCTTCATAGATGTCGTGGATGAAGGCTTCGAAATCGTCGACCTCATCGATCGAGAGCGCCGCGTCGGAATCGAGGCGCCGCCCGGTTACCGGCGAGACCGGTCCGACAGGCCGCTGCGACGTCGGGTCGACAAGGTAGAATTCTAGCTCGGTCGCGGTGACGGGCGTCAATCCTAGCGCGGCATAGCGGTCGAGGATGCGGGCCAGCGCGCGGCGCGGATCGCCAAGGTAGGGCGCGCCGCTGTCGTCCGCCAACCAGACCGGCAACAGCGCCGTCGGATGCGCCGTCCAGTTGACGGGCAGTATGCCTCGTCCTGTCCAATGGCAAAGCCCGTCGGCGTCGCCGGTCGAGAACACCTGGGCGTTGCCTTCGATATCCTCACCCCATATGTCGAGCCCGATGGCCGAATAGGGCATGCGCAGCTTGCCTTCGAGCGCCTTACGCGCCTGCTCGACCGGAATGCGCTTGCCGCGCATGATGCCGTTCAGGTCGCACACCGCCGCCCGCAGGCTCTGGATGTCCTTCCTGCTGTCCAGCCACTTCAAAACATCCGCAATCGCATCGCTCAATTTCCAGCCCCTGTTTCTCTAGATGCTGTAGCCCAGTCGGCTACGACATCCATTTTCAGCTTGTGAGTTCGTGAAGATCAGCACGGTTGACGCCGGGCTGATTATCTTCATTTTTTCAATTCACTAGCCGGGATATCGGGCGGCATTTCGGGTCCGTTTTGTGCGATCTGCGATCGCAACATAGCGGCCCGATCGGCGAAAGCCAAGCCGGATTCGAAGTCGGCTTGCTGCGGCTTGTCAGTGGCGCAGCTCCGGAAATTTAACTTGGCCAAGGATGTGGGCCGCGCCGTCGGCGATATCGCGCACGATCGCGGCCCGCGCCCTCTCGCCGTCGCCAGCCTCGATCGCCGCCACGACCTCCTCGTGATAGTCGATGCCGAGAATGCCGGCCAGGTCATCCTCGAAGCCGATATGCAGATTTCGCAGGAATGGGCCGACCTGCATCCATACCGTCTCGATCAGAAAGATCATCTGCTCGTTGCCGCAATGGCGGTAGATCGAGAATTTGAAGTCATAGTTCTTGCGCAGATAGTTTTCGATCCCGCCGCCGCGGGCGGCTTCGGTAAGTTCGGCGCAGTGGCGCCGGATCGCGCGCAGATTGTTGCCGTTAATGAGTTTTGTCGCGAGCTCGGTGGCCGTGCCTTCCAGGACCGTGCGCACGGCGGTCAGTTGCTGGAAGCGGTCGGCGGAAATAAGCGGCACCTCGACGCTGCCGTTCGGCATCGGACTCAGCGCCCTCAGCGCCTGCAACCGCATGAAGGCGCTGCGCACCGGCATGTCGCTGGTGCCGAGCTCCTTGGCGAGCTTGCGCGAGGTCAGCTTCTGGCCAGGCCGGAGCTGGCCCGACATCAGCGCCCGCACCAGTTCCAGATAGACTTTTTCATGCAGCGGAACGGTATCGACAGCGGTCAGTCCGAATTGCGATTTGTCGGCCATTGGCGATGCGCTGCTTCACTCGTCCTGAAATCTGTCTCGTCACCTGATCCGCCGCCGGGATAGTTGGGCGATCGTTTCGGCCGCACGATAGACGCTCAACGCGAACCGCCGCAAGGGCGGCCGGCGTTGCTATCCAATCCGAGCGTCGATGATCTCGACGAAGCGCGCGAACAGGCCGGCCTGCGATTTGATCTTGAGCTTGCGGTAGATGTTGCGGCGGTGGACCTTGACGGTCCCCGGCACGATGCGCAGCGCCCTGGCGATCGATTCCGTGGAGTGGCCCTGAAGCACCAGGTCGACGACCTGCTTTTCGCGCGAGGTCAAGGACAGGCTCTTCCAGATATGCGCCCGGTCGAGCTCGTTGGTCGGCGCGACGGTTTCGCCGGAGGGCCGAGCCACAACCTCTTCGGCAGGCAAAGCGGGCCAGCGCTGCTTGCAGAAACCGATCACCGCCGGCGCCATGTCGCGCAGCAGCCTGGCATCCGCCGTTCCGAATGAGCCAGTGGCGCGCAGCCGCATCAGCGACAGCACCAGCGCGTCCTTGCCGGCTAGCGGCACGAAAAAGCCGACCTCCTCGGCAAGTTTGGTCTGGCTATAATAGGAGCGGTAGTATTCGCTGGCATAGAAGCGGTCCGGTGCGAGCTCGCGCATGCGCCAGAAACCCTCCTTGCGCTCGACCGCGGCGTGGTGGAATGGGTCGAGCAGATAGGGCCCGTCCTGATAGAGCGCGACGAAGATATGGCTCTCGGCCGGCGAGAAGGTCTCGAACAGGAGCGGCGGCCGCGCGGCACCGCGATAGCCGAAGATCACGCAGTGATCGAAACGGACATGTCCGCGCAGCCAGCCGACGATCGCCCTGCCGAAATGGTCGCCGGTCTCGCGCGACGCGGCGATCACGGCGGCCAAGGCATTGTAGTCGTCACTGCGGGAGGTAGCCAATCCATACCCCTCTAAACGATAAAATCGGCTAAATATACCACCTGCGAGGTATATACCAGGTGCATTGCCTCTGCTAGCGTCAAGGCATTGCCTCACGCTGTCGCTGGAGCCCTGGCTTGACTGCAGTGCCCGATATCGAATTTCGCGCGGTCACCAAGCGCTACGGCGCCGTCACGGCGGTCAGCGGCATCGACCTCGCCATCCCGCCTTCCGCCTTCGTCGCGCTGCTCGGGCCTTCCGGCTGCGGCAAGACGACCTGCCTGCGCATGATCGGCGGCTTCGAGCAGCCGAGCGAGGGCCAGGTGCTGATCCGCGGCCGCGACATGGCCGGTACGCCGCCCTACCGGCGGCCGGTCAACATGGTGTTCCAGCAATACGCGCTCTTCCCGCATCTCGATGTCGAGGAGAACATCTCCTACGGGTTGCGCCAGGCAAGGCCGCGCCTGTCGTCGCGCGAGATCGCCTTAAGGGCCGGCGAGGCGCTTTCGATGGTGCAGCTCGCCGGCTACGGGCGCCGCAAGATCCACGAGCTTTCCGGCGGCCAGCAGCAGCGCGTGGCGCTCGCCCGCGCGCTGGTCAACAAGCCGGCGGTGCTGTTGCTCGACGAGCCGCTGGCGGCGCTCGACAAGAAGCTGCGTACCGACATGCAGATCGAGCTGCAGAACCTGCAGCGCGAGATCGGCATCACCTTCGTGCTGGTCACCCACGACCAGGAGGAAGCACTGTCGATGAGCGACTTCGTCTGCGTCATGAATGGCGGCCGCGTCGTCCAGCTCGGGCAGCCGAGCGAGATCTATGACGAGCCGGCCGACCTGTTCGTGGCCCACTTCGTCGGCAAAACCAATCTTCTCGGCGGCAAGGTGGCCGGGCTCTCGGGTGACCTTGTCGATGTCGCGCTTGCCGACGGCACGGTGATTTCGGCGCGCAAGCGGGTGCCGCTCAGCCGCGGCGAAGCCGTCTCCGTCAGCTTGCGGCCGGAATCGCTCAGCCTTTCGGCGCCTGGGGGCGGTGCCTTGAAAGGCATCGTGCGCAATCGGATCTTCCTGGGCTCGACAGCCGAATACGCGATCGAAGTCCAGGGCATCGGATCGCTGCTCGCCAAGGCCGATCACGTGATCGGCCAAGGCAATCTGTTCAAGCCGGGCGAACCCGTCGCCATCGGCTTTGCCGCCGGAGCGCCGCTGGCGTTTCCGCACGCCAACAATAACGGGACAAACCAGAGGGAAGACCAACATGCCGAAATCCTATCGTGACGGACTGCCGATAAGCCCCGATAAGTTCGTCGACCAGTTGATGCGTTTGAAGCGCGGCTCGATCAGCCGGCGCGACTTCCTCGGCCTCACCGGGCTCGGTGTCGCCACCGCTGTGATGGCGCGTGAGCTCGGTATCATGCCGACACCCGCCTTCGCCGCCGAGAACCTCGGCGACCGCATGTCGATCGCCACCTGGCCGAACTACCACGACCCGCAGACCTTCGAGAACTTCAAGGCGGAGACCGGCGTCGCCGTCGAGGTCAATGTCTTCGGCTCGAACGAGGAGATGCTGGCCAAGCTGCAGGCCGGCGGCTCGGGCTGGAGCCTGTTCGTGCCCACCAACTATACCATCTCGACCTATAAGAAGCTCGGCATCATCGAGGCGCTCGACATGGCCAAGCTCGGCAATTTCGACGGCAAGTCGGAAGATGCGCGCTTCACCGCGGAAGGCACGATCGACGGCACGATCTACGCCGTGCCGAAGAACTGGGGCACGACCGGTTTTGCCGTCAACACCAAGAAGCTCGCCAAGCCGATGTCGAGCTGGAAGGAGTTCTGGGACACGGCCATGGCGGAAGGCGACGGCCGCACCATGGTGCATGACTATCAGCTCACCACGATCGGCAATGCGCTGAAATATTACGGCTATTCGTTCAACTCGCTGAAGCAGGACGAGCTCGCCAAGGCCGAGGAACTGCTGCTGAAGGTCAAGCCGCATCTGTTCGCGGTGTCGAGCGACTACCAGCCGGGAATGCGCGCCGGCGATGCCTGGATGACGATGTGCTGGACCAATGACGGCGCGCAGCTGCATCGCGATATTCCCGAGATCGCCTATGTGCTGGGCAAGGAGGGCGGCGAGATCTGGACCGACTTCTACGCCATCCCGAAGGACGCGCCGAACAAGCCGGCCGGCTATGCGCTGCTCAACTACCTGATGAACCCGAAGGTGGCGGTGAAGGAGCATCTGGCCAATGGCGCCCCCTCGACCGACGCGCGCGTCAACGCGCTGCTGCCAAAGGAAGTGCTCGACAACCCGATCCTCTATCCGGCGGCCGACCTGTTGAAACCGCTCGAATTCGGCGCCGCCGCGACGCTGACCGATCCGGGCCGCGCCGAGCTTATGGCGCGCTTTAAGTCGGCTTGAGCGGGACCGGCAACAAACCAGAACCAGACAATGCGACCGGCGGACGAGAGTCCGCCGGCTCCCAACCGGCTTTCCCGATGCGCCGCACTCTCTCTCGCAAAAATCTCGTGACGGCGCTGCTGCTCGCCCCGGCGGCGCTGTGGCTGGTCGTGTTCCTGGTGTTGCCCTTCGTCGCCATCGCCATCTTCAGTGTCGGCGAGCGGGCGCCGGAGGGCGGCTACCAGGCCGCGCTGACCTTCGCGCAATACGCCAACCTGCCGGCACGGGCGACCGCCTTCTGGAACACGATGGTGCTGGCGCCCGCCGGCGCGCTTGCCTGCCTGCTCGTCGCCTATCCGGTCGCCTATTATCTGGCGCTGCGCGCGCCGCAGCGCTGGCGGCTGATCCTGCTTGCGCTGATCGTCATCCCGTTCTGGACCAGCCTTCTGATGCGCACCTATGCCTGGATGTACATCCTTGGCGGGCGCGGCATCCCGGCTTTGCTCGCCTATGTCGGCATAGAGGACCTCAGGCTGATCAACACGCCGGGCGCGGTGCTGCTGGGCATCGTCTACGGCTACCTGCCGCTGATGATCCTGCCGATCTATGTCAGCCTGGAACGGCTTGACCGGCGGCTGCTGGAGGCCTCCGCCGATCTCGGTGCTACGCCGCTGTCGACCTTCCTCGGCGTGACGCTGAGACTGTCGCTGCCCGGCGTCATGACCGGCTTCTCGCTGGTGATGATCCTATTGCTCGGCGAATATCTGATCCCGACATTGCTCGGCGGCGGCAAGGTGTTCTTCATCGGCAACGCGCTGGTCGACCTCTTCCTGCAATCGCGCAACTGGCCGTTCGGATCGGCCATCGCCATCACGCTGGTGCTGGTCTCGGTGGTGGTGCTGATCGTCGCCAATCGCATCTCGACCCGGCTCTCGGGCGCACGCCGGGTGGACCTGATCTGATGCGCGCCTTCGTCGTTGCCGTCTTCGCCTTCCTCTATCTGCCGATCGCGCTGGTCGTGCTGTTCTCCTTCAACGCCGGCCACCACGCCAGCGAGTTCACCGGCTTTTCCGTGCAATGGTACGGCAAGGCGCTGTCCAATCCCTTCCTGGTCGAGGCGCTGAAGAACAGCCTGTTCATCGCCACGACAAGCGCGCTGCTCGCGGCCTTATGCGGCACCGCCGCGGCGCTCGGGCTGCAGCGCGTCGGCGCACGGACCCGGGCTCTGTTCGACGCGCTGCTGGGCGCGGCGATCGTCGTGCCAGGCGTCGTCATCGGCATCTCGACGCTGGTGGCGCTGGTGCAGCTTTTCGCCGTCGTCAATCCGTTCCTCGCTTCGCTTTGGCCGACAGACCAGCCGCCGCGGCTTTCGCTGGGCTACGGCTCGATCATCGCCGCGCACGGCCTTTTCTCGATGGCGCTGGTGACGATGATCGTCGGCACGCGGCTGAGCAGCCTCGACCGCAATCTGGTCGAGGCCTCGAGCGATCTCTACGCCACGCCGCTGACGACGTTCCGCTCGATCGTGCTGCCGCAGATCATGCCGGCGGTGATCGCGGGCTTCCTGCTCGCCTTCACCTTCTCCTTCGACGATTTCATCATCGCCTTCTTCGTCGCCGGCGCTCAGACGACGCTCCCGATCTACGTCTTCGCCTCGATCCGACGTGGCGTGACGCCGGAGATCAATGCCATCGCCACGATCGTGCTCTGCGCGTCGGTCCTGCTCGTGCTGCTGGCGCAATGGCAGCTGGGCCGACGGAAGCCATCGCCTTGAGAGACACATCCATGATCTTGAAAGACCGTATCGCCGTGGTGACTGGCGCCGGGTCGGGCATCGGGCGCGCCGGCGCGATGATCATGGCGCGGGAAGGGGCGCATGTGGTCATCGCCGACCGTGATCCGGCGGCCGGCGAAGCCACCGCTTCCAACATCCGCGAAGCCGGCGGCCGCGCCGAGGCCGTCGCCACCGACGTCGGCGACGACAGGGCCGTCGAGGGCCTCATCGAGGGAACGCTCGACCGGCACGGCCGGATCGACATTCTGCACAGCCATGCCGGTATCCAGGTCGGCGGCACGCTGACGGAAGTGGGCACGGACGGGATGGACGCCTCGTGGCGGATCAACGTACGGGCGCAGTTCCTGGCGGCCAAGACGGTCATGCCGGCGATGATCGCGCAGGGCGGCGGCGTCATCCTCAACACGGCGTCCAATTCCGGCGTGTTCTACGACCGGGAGATGATCGCCTATGCCACCTCCAAGCATGCCGTAGTGGCGATGACCAGGCAGATGTCGCTCGACTACGCCAAGCACAATGTGCGCATCAATGCGCTCTGCCCGGGCTGGGTCGACACGCCGTTCAACGCGCCGTTCATCGCCCAGATGGGCGGGCGCGACGCGATCGAAAACTATGTCCGTACCAAGATCCCGATGGGGCGCTGGGCGAGCGCGGAGGAGATCGCGGAGGCGATCCTGTTCCTCGTCTCCGATCGCTCGTCCTTCATGACCGGTCAGGCGCTGGTGGTCGATGGCGGCGAGAGCATCGGCTGAGGCGCGCCTGGCAAATCGCCTACCGGTCGTTGGGATTTCCGAATGTCGGATCGCGGCGCCGCGAGTAGGTGTCGATGCGCGGCAGATCGTCGGCAAATTCCAGCCAGGGCAGCCGAAGGCGCCAATAGGCATGCGCATGCGGCTCGAACCGCTCCGGATGATCGAAGAAGCCGATCGTGACATAGAGTTCGTCGCTCAGCCCTTCGTCGCGATACGTGATCGAGGTGCCGCATTTCTCGCAGAAGGTGCGAACGACACCTTTCGTTCTCGAGAAGCTCCGGGGTTGGCCGCGCATGAAGCGGAACTGGTCCGGCCGGTAACCGACCCAGATGGTCAGCGGGCTGCCAATCGCGCGGCGACAGTCATCGTCATGATCGAAGCAGATCCAGAACGGATCGCCCTGCATCTCGGCGGCAACCGCTCCGCAAAAACATGCGCCCGTATCGCTCCTGCTGTCCATCTGATCGCTCCTGGTTGCTTCGGAAATCGTTCTGTCGGCATGCGGCGCATATGGGAACAGCACAAGCAGGTAACCGGTTCCCTCCGCCCGTTTGGGCCAGCAATGGGCAGCGGTTTCATAGGCGGGCTTGCGCGGCGCGCGCTGATCGGCCAAACCATGCCAGGTTCTCGACAAGGCTTGTCATGCGAGCGGTAGAAAGGCTTTCCCCCACCCGGCCGTTTCCAGTTGCGGCCGCAACGGTGCGCGCTTTGGCGGAGCGCCGCTGATCATGCGCTGCTGCCGTCACGAGAACCTGCAGCGCGCGGAGGAGACCAAGGTCGGCTCGCATGTCGTTCGCGACGGCTGGACCGAAGGGATGCAGGGCGCGCTGACCCGGCCTTCGGCCGGTCAACAGGCGGGCGCCCGTCCTCGGATAACGCAGCTTAGATAACGCCCCTACCGGAACGGACATGCCCGCCGAAGCGATCTCTCCTTCGTATGGACATGACCAATGCCTGACAATCTGAACACCTCATTTCCCGGCGCGGACACGCAAAGCTGGCTGAAAACGCATGCGATCAACGAAGTCGAGTGCTTCGTGCCGGACGTCAACGGCGTGCTGCGCGGCAAGACCTTGCCGGTCGCCAAATTTCTGAAGTCGCTCGACGACCGCGCGCTCTATCTGCCGAGCAGCGCCTTCCTGGTCGCCATCGACGGCCGCTATTCCGGCTCCATCGACGAAGGCTTCGCCTACCAGGATCCGGACATGCGCATGGTGCCGGACGTTTCGAGCCTGTGCCTTGCGCCCGGCAGCGCCGGCAAAGCCTACGTTTTCGCCGACACGTTCCACATGGACGACCGGCCGTGGATGGCCTCGCCGCGCCATGTGCTAAAAGCCGTGCTCGACCTTTATGAGCAGCGCGGCTGGCGTGCGGTGATGGCGCCGGAGCTCGAGTTTTATCTGACGGCGCCCAACCCCAACCCCGATCAGCCTTTGACCGCACCGGTTGGGCGCAACGGCCGGCCGGAAAGCGTGCAGCATCCTTACGACATGCAGGCGATGGAGGAGTTCGAAGCGGTGACGCGGCAGCTCTATGAGCATGCCGCCATCACCGGCTTGCCGGTGGAGACGCTGATCCACGAATCCGGCACGGCGCAACTCGAGATCAATCTGCTGCATGGCGATCCGCTGACGCTTGCCGATCAGGTGCTTCTGTTCAAGCGTCTGGCGCGGCAGATCGCGCAGGCGAATGGCATGCACGCCACCTTCATGGCCAAGCCGATCACCGCGCAGGCGGGCAGCGCAATGCATCTGCACATGTCGATCGTCGACAGGAAGGGCGAGCCTTTGTTTGCCGGCGAAGACGGCGAGGACAGCGAGATGTTCGCGCACTTCATCGGCGGTCTGCAGAAATACATCCCTGAAATCATGCCGCTGTTTGCGCCGCATGCGAATTCCTACCGGCGCATCCGGCCCGGCCACAGCGCGCCGGCCAATATCGAATGGTCGCACGACAACCGCTCCTGCGGCCTGCGCGTGCCGCTGGGCGGGCGCGCCGCGCGCCGCATCGAGAACCGGCTGCCGGGGGCGGACGCCAACCCGTACCTTGCCATGGCCGGTTCGCTGATCGCCGGCTATCTCGGCATCGAGGAGAAGCTTGCGCGCTCGGAAGAGGCCTTCGGCAATGCCTATAAAAGCAACAGCACACTGCCAAAGACGATGGAGGAAGCGCTTGATCGTTTCGCCGCTTGCGAGCCCGTGCGGGCGCTGCTCGGCGAGGATTTCTGCCAGACCTATCTGCGCGTGAAGAGCGTCGAGCTTGACCTGTTCCAGAGCGTCGTGACGTCCTGGGAACGCGACCATCTGCTGCTCAAGGTGTGATCATGGCTTCGCGTTCGACAGGTTTCAATTCCGGTCTCGACATCGGCAAGTCCTATTATGTCGCTACCGCCAATCCGGCGCCCGACCATCCGGCGCTTGCCGGCGATGTCGAGGCCGATCTGGTGGTGGTTGGCGGCGGCTGCACGGGTTTGTCGGCGGCGCTGCATGCGGCCGAGCGTGGCCTCAAGGTGGTGCTGCTCGAAGGCGGCAAGATCGGCTGGGGCGCCTCGGGCCGCAATGGCGGCCAGATGATCCCCGGCCTGCGAAAGGGCGCCAGGGGACTGGTCAAAAGCTTTGGGCCGGAACGGGCAAAGGCGCTGTTCGATCTGGCTTTCGAAGCGCGCGGGCTGGTGCTCGACATCATCGAGCGCCACGGCATCGAATGCGACTTGCGCCTGACCGGCCATCTGGTCGGCGCGGTCAGCGCTTCGGATGTGCGCGATTTTGAAGAAGAGGCCCAATGCCTCGCCAAGGTGATGAACTTCACCGATGTCGAGATCCTGTCGGCGGCTGAGGCGCGGCAGATGGTCGACACACCCTATCAGGGCGCGGTGTTGGAGCGGCTCGGCGGCCACCTGCATCCGCTGAACTACACGCTCGGGCTTGCCCGCGCCGCTACCGCCGCTGGCGTCGTCATCCATGAGAACTCGGTCGCGGTGCGGCTGGAGCGCGAACCGTCCATCCGGGTGTTCACCGACGAGGGCTCGGTCCGCGCCAGGCATGTGGTGCTGGCCGGCGATGCGCTGCTTAAGGGATTGGAGCCGCGCGTCAACAGCCGCATCATGCCGGTCGGCAACCATATCGTCGCCACCGAGCCGTTGGGCGAGCGCAATGTCATCCCGGCCAATGTCGCAGTCTCGGACACGCTGTTCGTCGTCAACTATTACCGGATGTCGGCGGACGGACGCCTGCTGTTCGGCGGCGGCGAGCGCTACACGCCGTCGGCGCCGGCCGACATTGCCGGCTTCGTGCGGCCGCATATGGAGAAGACCTTTCCGCAGCTCAAGGGCTGCCGGATCGACCATGCCTGGGGCGGTCTGGTGTCCATCACCACGTCGCGCCTGCCGCATGTCGGGAATTACGGCGAGGTCTATTTCGCGCACGGCTATTCCGGCAAGGGCGTCATCCTGTCGACGCTGTCGGGCAAGCTCTTGGCGGAAGCGATCACGGGCGATGCTTCGCGGCTCGACCTGTTCTCGGCGCTGACGCCGCTGCCCTTCCCGGGCGGCACGGCGCTGCGCGGCCCGCTCTATGTGCTCGGCATGCTGTGGTATGCGATGCGCGATCGCTTAAGGATTAAGGATCTATCGATATTCAGGTGAGGCCGGCCTGCAGCAGATCCTAGGCTGGCTTCCTGTACCCGGCGTGGCTAATGTCTTGGCGCCGGGGACGAGTCCCCGGCGCTCGCTACTTAATCG
Source organism: Mesorhizobium sp. CA6 (assembly GCF_020165035.1). NCBI lineage: Bacteria > Pseudomonadati > Pseudomonadota > Alphaproteobacteria > Hyphomicrobiales > Phyllobacteriaceae > Mesorhizobium > Mesorhizobium sp. CA6. Next base: position 111,214 of record NZ_JAIUHI010000019.1, read on the forward strand.
AAGGCAGCTCACAGGTCGCAGCAAGGGGCAGAGCTATGAATATCGAGGCGGGCCGGCTGACCAAGAAGGAGCGCCACGAGTTGATCCTGTCGGAGGTTCGGCGCTCGGCCTCGATCCGCATCTCAAAGCTTGCGCGCCGCATCGGCGTCGCCGGGGAGACCATCCGCCGCGACCTGATCGAGCTTGGCGATGCAGGGCTCATCAACCGTACCTATGGCGGCGCCACCATTTCACTGGTGACGTCGGAACCGGTGATCGCCGAACGCGGCCTCACAATGGTCGAGGAGCGGGCCCGTGTCGGACGAGGTGCGGCCGGACTGATCGAGAAAGGCAGTATCGTGATGATCGACGGCGGATCGACCACCTATGAAGTCGCGCGCAGCCTTTCGCAACACGGCCGGGACCTGACGATCATCACCAACTCCGTCGGCGTCGCCTCGGTGGCCGGCGCCAATCCGGGCTTCCGCGTCATCCTTTGCCCCGGCACCTATGACAGCCGCGAGGCGGCCGTACTTGGCGAGGACACAGTGGAATTCGTGCGCCGCTACAATGCCGACGTCGCCATCATCGGCGCCTCGGCGCTGAATGCCGAAGGGCCGAGCGACATGATCTCGGGCGCTGCGGCGGTGAAGCGCGCGATGATGGCACGGTCGCTGTCGACGATCCTGGTCGTGACCAACGACAAGTTCGGCCGCAGCGGCCTCGAACGCGTCTGCGCGCTGAGCGAGATTTCCGATGTCGTCACCGACAGCGAGCCGGCAGCCGAGATGCGCGCGGCGATCGACGAGGCAGGCGGCGAGCTGCACGTGTTTGCCGAGAGCTGAATAGGTTAAGCGTCGCGGTTTGTCAGCGCGATATGGCAGCAGCCGGAGCCATGACCCGGCGTCCAGGTGACATTGGAGAAGCGCACGCCGGTTGCCTCGAACAGACCGCGGTCGAAGGCGCCGGCGATGCGGCAGAGCGTGGCGAGTTTCTCCTCGCCGACGCCGGCCTCGATCCAGGCATCCTTCAGCGGGCAGCGCTTCACCTTGAAGGCGATGTGGCCAAGCCCGCGCTCGACATCGGTCGGATACATGCGCCCGTCATCCGGACTGACCGCCAGAAAGGCGTCGCCGATCGCCGGCGCATCATTAGGGCCGAAATCGGCGAACGCCGCAGCCGCGACTTCCCGGCCGCGCTTCTCGATGGTGCGGATCATGACCGCCTCGGCTTTCTCGGCGCCAAGCTCGGCGGTCAGCTCGTCGAGGAAGAGACGATAGAGGTCGGCCCGGTTGCGGAAGGCGGAGTCGAGGTCGCGCGACAGTATTTCGGCTCTGGCTGCTTCGGGATCGGTCATGCTGTGTCCTGATTTTGTCGTTTGGCCATGATCTGTCCGCAAACCGGTTCCCACTTCGGAGGATCATGGTCGGTTCCTGGTCAATCTTGGCGTCGCCGCCACCAGCGCCTTGCCGATCGCCGATCGCGGGTTGGCGATGACGGCGCGGGCATCGCCGCTCTCGGCGATCCGGCCGGCGTCAAGGATGACGACTCGATGCGCCACGGCGCGGATGACGCCGAGATCATGCGAAATGAACAAATACGCGATCCGGTCCTGCCTTTGCAGGTCGAGCAGCAATTCCAGGATCTGGCTGCGCACCGAAACATCGAGCGCCGACACCGCCTCGTCGAGCACGATCAGCGACGGCCGCGTCGCGATGGCGCGGGCGATCGCCACGCGCTGGCGCTGGCCGCCGGAAATCTCATGGATGGCACGAGCTGCGAGGCCGGCACCGAGGCCGACGCGCTCCAGCAGTGCCGCGATACGGCGCGGGCGCTCCGCACGTGGGGCAATGCCATGGATGCGCAACGGATCGTCAAGCACGCGCGCCACGGTGGCGCGTGGATTGAAGGCTGCGAGCGGATCCTGGAACACCATCTGGATGCGAGCGCGGCGGGCGCGCAGCGCGGCGCCCGACCGAGCGAGGAAGTCCGCGCCTTCGAACTCGACGCGGCCGGCATCGGGCTCGATCAGCCGCAGCACCAGCCGCGCGATGGTGGATTTGCCGCTGCCGGATGGGCCGGCGAGCGCCAGCGTCTCCGCAGGCTCGATCTCGAAGGACACATCATCGACCGCCGCGAAGGGTTTTCCGCCGCGACGGTAGCGCTTGGCGAGACCGGAGACGGCCAGCACGGTCATGCCGAGGCGCCTTGCCGGTCAAGCAGCGGCTCGGCGTCGAGGCCGAGATGAGCGGCCAGCAAAGCGCGCGTGTAGGTGTGGCGCGGCGCGTTGAGGATCTGGTCGGTCTCGCCGAGTTCCACCAATTCGCCGTGGCGCAGCACCGCGATGCGATCGGCAAGCGTGGCGGCGAGCGCGATGTCGTGGCTGATGAAAAGCAGCGTCATGCCGTCCTCGGCCACCAGCCGGCGGATCAGCGCTACGATCTCGGCCTGGACGATGGTGTCGAGCGCGCTCGTCGCTTCGTCGGCGATCAAGAGTTTTGGTCCAGCAGCGATTGCCGCAGCGATGGCCACGCGCTGCTTCTGGCCGCCGGACAGCTGGTGTGGGTAGACGTGGAGGACGGCCTCGGGGTCGGGAAGGCGGACGCGGTCGAGGAGGGTTTTGGCTTGGGCGAAGGAGTCAGGCCAGCTGAGGCCGAGGTGGGTGTGGACGACTTCGGCGATCTGCTTGCCGATTGGCATGACCGGATCGAGGCTGGAAGAGGGGTCCTGGAAGACGAAGCCGATGTCGCGGCCGAGGATGATATCGCGAGGACGAGAAAGCTGGCGCTCTACGGCGCCCCCCTCTGTCCTGCCGGACATCTCCCCCTCTAGGGGGGAGATTAGCTCGTGATCTCCGCCTTCGCCAATTTTCGAGGTCGCAAGAGGAGAGCCGGCGACGGAACTGCCCATCTCCCCCCTTGAGGGGGAGATGTCCGGCAGGACAGAGAGGGGGGCCTTGGCGCCAGCGCTTGCCGGCAGGAACCAGTCTACCAGCCCGCCAATCTCGGCACCCCTCGCCAACAACCCCGCAACCGCCAGCGCCAACGTGCTCTTGCCCGAGCCGCTTTCGCCGATGATCGCGAGGCGCTCTCCGGTTTTCACATCCAGGCTGATGCCTTTCAGCGCCGGCGCCTCGGCCCTGTCGCGCCGATAGCCCACCGAAAGATCGCGAATCGAAAGCAGCGTGGTCACGACAGGCTCCTGCGCAGAGCGGTGCTCTGCACAACGCCTTCGCCGGCGAGGTAGACGCCGAGCACGGTCAGCACCAGCGCGATTCCGGGAACGACCGACAGGAAAGGCGCGGTGCGCAGCACCGCGCGGCCTTCGGCGATCATGCCGCCCCAGGTGACGCGGTTGGGATCGCCCAGGCCAAGGAAGGACAGCGCGGCCTCGGTGAGGATCGCGGCGGCCACGATCACCGAGGATAGCGCCAGCACCGGCGGCAGCGCGTTGGGCAGCACCTCGCGAAAAGCAATCTCCAGTGGATGCATGCCGATGACGCGGGCGCCGGCGACATAGTCGCGCTCACGGATCGACAGCACTTCCGCGCGCGCAACCCGCGCGGGTCCAGTCCAGGCGCCGAGCGCGATCGCCGCGACGACGACGCTGAGCGAAGGTCCGACGATGCTGACGAAGGCGAGCGCGAGCAGAAAGCTCGGCACGGTCTGGAAGGCATCGGTGATGCGCATCAGCACGTCGTCGATCAGGCCGCCGGCGAAGCCGGCTAAAGTGCCGACGACCGCGCCGATCAGGAGCGCCGCGGCAGCCGCCGCCAGCCCCACCGCCAACGACGTGCGGGCACCATGGAACAGCTCGGTCAGCACGTCGCGGCCGAGCCGGTCGGTGCCGAGCGGCAGCGACCAGTCCTGGAACGGCGGCAGCAGGGCCGGTCCGGCGATCGCTTGCGGGTCGCCGGGAAACAGCAGCGGCGCCGCCAACGCCATCACGGCCAGCAGGGCGAGGATAAGCGCGCCGGCGATTGCTTCCGGCGTGCGGAAGAAACGATGCAGGCGGTTCATGCGCTTGCCTCGCCAGCGCCGACGCGTGGATCGAGGACAGCGTAGGCGAGATCGACGAGAAGGTTGATGACGACGACGAGGACGGCGCTGACCAGGATGATGCCGAGCAGCAGCGGCGTATCGCGTCCGGCGACGGCTTCCTGTGCCAGTCGGCCGAGGCCCGGCACGGCAAAGACGCTTTCGATGACGACGCTGCCGCCCAGCATCTGCGCCGATTGCAGGCCAAGCATGGTGACCAGCGGCAGGAGCGCGTTGCGCGCGACATGGGCAAGCACGATGCGGCGGCGCGGCAGCCCCCTGGCGCGGGCGGCGAGAACAAAATCCTGCCGCCAGGCCTCGGCCATGCCGGCGCGCATCATGCGCAGATAGAGCGCTAGATAGATGAAGCCGAGCGCCGACACCGGCAGCACGAGATGAATGGCGATGTCGACGGCGCGGGCAAGTCCGGTCTTGCCTGAAGCGATGCTCTCGATGCCGCCGATCGGCAGCCAGCGCAGGTCGACGGCGAAGACGACGATGAGCACTAGGCCGAGCCAGAAGCCGGGCACGGCATAGAGCGCCAGCGAGCCGATCGACAGGAAGCGGTCGCGGATGCTGCCGGGTCTCGCGCCGGCATAGATGCCGAGCGCCGAGCCGAGGCCGAAGGAGAGCGCGGTGGCACTGCCCATCAGGATCAGCGTGGTCGGCAGGCGTTCGAGGATGATTTCGCGGATCGGCCGCGAGAAGGTGACGGACTGGCCAAGGTCGAGATGCAGCAGCGCCCAGAGATAGTTGGCGAGGCGCGTCAGCTCCGACTGGTCGAGGCCCCAGCGGTGGCGCAGCAGTTCGATCATGCCGGCATCGCCGCCGGTCGAGACGATATAGGCGTCGACCGCGTCGCCGGGAGCGGCTTCGAGCAGCAGGAAGCTGCCGACGACGACGATGAGGAGCACGAAGACGCTGCCGACGACGCGGCGGCGCAGGAGGCGGAGGGCGCGGGTCATGGCGAAAGGACGCTGCTCGCAACCCTTCGAGATTGCGCTCTACGGCGCCCCCCTCTGTCCTGCCGGACATCTCCCCCTCTAGGGGGGAGATTTGCC